>JAOTWE010000179.1 GCA_029863065.1 Betaproteobacteria bacterium | reverse complement strand
TCCTAGCTGATGCGGCACTCGCGCCCGCGCTCGTCGCCGCGCAAAGTACTACACTAACCGCGTGGAGGCAGCATGCCGAAGCTCTTGGTGAACGGCGTCGAGCGCGACGCCGCCCTGGAGGACACGGCGCCGCTGCTCTGGGCGCTGCGCGAGTATCTCGGCCTCACCGGCACCAAGTTCGGCTGCGGTGTCGCCGCCTGCGGCGCCTGCACCGTGCTGGTGGACGGCCAGCCGACGCGCGCCTGCGTCATGCCGCTCGCCGCCGTCGCCGGCAAGCCTATCCACACCATCGAAGGCGCCGCGGCGCGCAAGCCCTATGCGGCGGTGCACGAGGCGTGGATCGCCGAGCAGGTGCCGCAGTGCGGCTACTGCCAGTCCGGGATGGTGATGGCGACGATTGCGCTGCTCGAGCAGAATCCGGCGCCCACCGACGCCGACATCGATAGCGCCATCACGAACATCTGCCGGTGCGGCACCTACCCGCGCATCCGCAAGGCCATCCACCGCGCGGCGGCGCAACTGGCGAAGGGGCTGCGATGATCAAGAGCCGCACGCGCCGGCGCCTGCTCATCGCCGCGGGCCTGGTCGGCGGCGCGTTCGTGGTCGGCGGGTATCTTTTCTACCGCCCGCGCGACCGCCTGCGGCTCCCGGCGGGCATGGCGGCACCCAAGGGCGAGGCGTGGCTCACCGCGTGGCTCAGGATCGGCGCCGACGGCAGCGTCACGGTGGCCGTGCCGCGCCAGGAGATGGGGCAGGGGATCACCACTGCGCTGCCCATGCTGGTCGCGGAAGAGCTCGACTGCGACCCGGCGAGCCTCGCCTTTGAGCAGGCACCGGTGGATTCGGTGTACGCCAACGCCACCATGATCGCCGACGGCGTGCCGTTCCGACCGGACGACCACGGCTGGCTGGCGCGCCTGGCGCGCCATTCGCAATACAAGGTGGGAGAGTTGCTGGGCGTGCAGGCGACCGGCGGCTCGACGAGCGTGCGCGACGGCTGGGAGGTGATGCGCCGGGCGGGGGCGGCGGCGCGCGAAATGCTGATCGGCGCCGGTGCCGCGCGCTGGGGCGTCGCGCCGGGCGAGTGCAGTACGGAACTGGGCACGGTGCGCTACGGCAATCGCAGCCTGCGCTATGCGGAATTGATTGCGGAGGCGGCGCGCCAGCCGATCCCGGGACAGCCCGCGCTCAAGAACCCGGCGCAGTTCCGACTCATCGGCACCGCGCTGCCGCGCCTCGATGTGGCCGCGAAGACCAACGGCCGCGCGCAATTCGGCATCGACGTGCGCGTGCCGGGGCTGCGCTACGCCGCCCTTGCGCAGTGCCCGGTGTTCGGGGGCACGCTCAAGCGCGTCGACGCCGCGAAGGCGAAGGCGATGCCCGGCGTGCTGGAAGTGATCGAGCTCGAGGCCACCTCGACCTCGGCGGCGGCGGTGGCAGTGGTTGCCGACAGCTGGTGGCGTGCGAAGAGCGCTCTCGACGCGCTCGAGATCGCCTGGAACGAAGGCGCGCACGCGCGGCTCGATTCGGCGGCGCAACGCGCGCTCTACGCCAATCTGCTCGCCGACGGCGAAGCGCGGGTCTACGAGAGCGTGGGCAACCCGCTCGTCGAGCTGGTGGCGGAGAAGCAGGTGGTGCAGGCGCGCTACGAAGTGCCGTATCTCGCGCACGCCACCATGGAGCCGATCAACTGCACGGCGCTCGTCAAGGACGGGCGCTGCGAGATCTGGGTCGGCACCCAGGCGCCCACGTTCGTGCGATGGCTCGCGGCGGGCGCCGCGGGCGTGGATCGCGACAAGGTGACCGTGCATATCCCATTCCTCGGCGGCGGCTTCGGGCGGCGCACCGAAATGGGCGTCGTGGTGCAGGCCGCGGCTATTGCGCGGCGCCTGCCGGGCACGCCGGTGCAGCTCCTGTGGTCGCGCGAGGAAGACATCCAGCACGACGTCTACCGGCCGATGGCAATGGCGCAGTTGCGCTGCGCGCTCGATGCGCAGGGCGGCATCCGCGCCTGGCACAACCGCATCGTGAGCCAGTCGTGCACCGGCGGGCTCACCGCGCGGTTGTGGCCCGCCGCGGCGTCCGACCTGATGAAGGACAAGACGACGGCCGAAGGCGCCTTCGACCTGTCTTACGCGATGCCGCACCGGCTGGTCGAGCACGTGCCCGTGCATCAGCCGGTGCCGGTCGGCTTCTGGCGCAGCGTCGGCCACAGCTACAACGCCTTCTTCGTCGAGGGCTTTCTCGACGAACTGGCGCATTCGGCGAAGCGCGATCCCTATGAGTTCCGGCGCGCGCTGCTCGCGGCCGCCCCGCGCCACCGTCGCGTGCTCGAGACCGCGGCGCAAAAGGCGGGCTGGGGCTCACCGCTCCCGCCGCGCACCGGTCGCGGCATCGCGCTCGCCGAATCCTTCCACTCGATCGTCGCGCAGGTCGCCGAGGTCGAGGTGGGCGCGGACAAGGCGCTGCGCGTGAAGCGCGTGGTCTGCGCCATCGACTGCGGCAAGGCGGTCAACCCGGGCATCGTTGCCGCGCAGATGGAAAGCGGCATCGTCTTCGGGCTGTCTGCCGCGCTGTACGGGGAGATCACGCTGAAGAACGGACGCGTCGAGCAATCCAACTTTCCCGACTATGACGTGGTGCACATGGCTGATTGCCCGGCGATCGAGACGCACATCGTCGACAGCGGCTGGGAGCACCTCGGCGGCGTCGGCGAGCCCGGCACGCCACCGATCGCGCCGGCGGTGGCGAATGCGGTGTTCGCCGCCACCGGGCAGCGGCTGCGCAAGCTCCCGCTCAGGCTCGCTTAGCGAGAACGCGGTCCACCATCTCGCGCGCCGCGCCGAGATAGTTCGCCGGGTCGGTGAGCTTATCGAGCGCCTTGCGGTCGAGGTGCTTCGTCACTTCAGGCAACTTGGCGAGCGCCTCGGCGAGGCTTCCGCCTTTTTCTGCGACCACGCGGCAGGCGTCGTAGACGATGTCATGGGCTTCGTTGCGGCCCAGGTGCGGCGCGAGGCCCATCATCACGGCTTCGGCGACGATCAGGCCGTTGGTCATGTCGAGGTTCTTCCTCATGCGCGCCTCGTCGACGATCAGGCCGTCGAGCATGAACTTCGCCTGGTGCAGCGCGCCGCCAGTGAGGATGAAAGCTTCGGGCAGCGCGATCCATTCCGCGTGCCAGGGGCCCGTGGCGCGCTCGAAGTCCTGCACCATGGCATCGAGCATCAGGCCCGCGTGCTGGCGTACCGCCTTGGCGGCGGCGAGGATCAGTTCGCTGGAGATGGGATTGCGCTTCTGCGGCATGGTGCTGCTCGCACCGCGGCCCTGCACGAACGGCTCGCTCACCTCGGCCACTTCGGTCGCGGCCATCAGCATGATGTCGAAGGCGATCTTGCCCAAGGAGCCGGTGACGAGGCCGAGGAAATTCAGGGCTTCGGCAAGGCCGTCCCGCGCCGCGTGCCAGGTGGCGACAGGCTGCCCGAGCTTCAGCTCCTCCATCACCGCCTTCTGCACTTCCATGCCGCGAGTCCCCAGCGAGGCAAGCGTGCCCGCCGCGCCGGCGAACTGGCCCACGAGCACGCGCGGCTTGAGCTGCTCCAGGCGCTCGGCGTGCCGGTCGAGCATCGCCAGCCAGATCGCGAGCTTGTAGCCGAAGGTGACCGGCAGCGCCTGCTGCAGGTGGGTACGGCCGGCCATCGGCGTGTCGCGGTAGCGCTTCGCCTGGCGAACGAGGATCGCTCTGAGTTCGTCGAGGTCATTCCCGATCAGCGCCAGCGCGTCGCGCACCTGCAGCACCACGGCGCTGTCCATGATGTCCTGCGTGGTCGCGCCCCAGTGCAGGAACTTACCGGCGTCGCCGCACTGCGCGGCGAGCTGGCGCACGAGCGGCAGGATCGGGTAGCCGACGGTCTCGGTTTCCTTCTTTAGCCGATCGAGATCGAGCTTGGAGGCGTCACACTTCGCGGCGATGTCCTTCGCGGCCTGCGCCGGAATGACGTCGAGCCTGCCTTGCGCGCGCGCGAGCGCCACTTCGACCTCGGTATAGCGGGCGAGGAGCGCCGCGTCCTCGAAGATGCCGCGCATCGCCGGCGTGCCGAACGAATCGCGGAACAAGACGGAATCGAGAACAGTAGAGGCCACGGCGGTGCCGGCGAGTCTACACCGGGAAGGCGTTGCCGAAGAATTCCGCAAGGCGCTGCCCTGCGCGCGCGCCGAGCGCCCCAGCCGGCGCGTTCACGTGCGAAAGCACGCCGCTTTCCCACATCGAGCGCGCCTCGCCGATGCGCGCGCTCGCCGTGCTCACCGTGACCGCCGGAATAGCGCGCCCTGCGAGCACCGGCAGCCGCCTGAGGTCCTCGGCCTTCGCGCCGGCATCGTGAAACGCCGCAGCGAGCGCCGGCACCGGAATCGCCGAATCCGCGCGCCCGCCGTGCAGCGCGCCGTGCGATCCGAAGATGAGCAGGCAGCCGGCGTCCTCTGGCAGTGCGAGACCCACGGAATCCAGCGCCCAGATCTCGGGCGGCGCGGCACGCAGTCGAAAGCGGCCTTCGCCCGGCGAGGAAAGTTCGCCACGCGGCTTCGGCGCGCGCGTCAGCAGGAGCGCGGCATCGCGCACCGGCATGCCCGGCACGACGCCGCACGCTTTGGCAATCGCATTCGCGCGGCTCACCACGCCGCGCGCCAGCGTGTCGCTGCCCTCGCCGATGCGCGCCGTGGCGTGGCTTGCCGCGGCCGCCGCCATGCCGATCTTCTCGAGCGCCGCCAGCCCGGCGACCCCGGACTCTTCTTTGCCGATGCCGGCATCGTTGAGGATGACGGCATGTACGCCGGCGCGCGAAGCGTAGTAAGCCGCAATGCGCCCGCCATGCGAGCCCGCCACCAGCACCGCACCGCGCGCGTTGGCGCCGAGCTCGGTGACGCTATCCGCGGTGAGCAGGGCGGGCATTGCGCAGTTCGATGCAGGCCGCGGCGATCGCCTGCAACGTGATGCGCGATTCGTCCTCGAGCGGCTTGGAGTAGCCCACCGGGATGCGCGGCGCGCCAAGGCGCCGTACTCGCGCATCCGAGTGCTCGGCGAGCGTGGCGGCGATCTCGGCGCCGAAGCCCGCCACCTGCACCGCTTCGTGCGCGACGAGCACCCTGCCGCTGCGCGCCGCCGAGGCGAGCACCGCCTCGCGGTCCCAGGGCCAGATGGTGCGCAGGTCGATCACTTCGAGCGACACGCCTTGTTTCTCGGCGAGCGCGGCCGCTTCCAGCGCCGCGTGCCGCGTACGCGACCAGGTGACGACGGTGACGTCGTGCCCAGCGCGCACGATCTCGGCCTCGCCGAGCCGCGCGGTCTGCGCCGGCGCGACTTCGCCCTCCAGCCCCCAGAGCTCCTTGTGGTCGAGGTAAACCACCGGGTCGCCGCAGGCGAGCGAAGCACGGAGCAAGGAGAAATTGTCCTGCGGCGTCGCCGGCGCGACCACCACCAGCCCGGGAATGTGCGCGAACCACGCCTCGAGGCTTTGCGAGTGCTGCGCCGCCGAGCCGCTCCATAGCCCGTTCGGCAGGCGCGCGACCATGCCCACGCGGCCCTGGCCGCCGAATATGTAGCGCGCCTTCGCCGCTTGGTTGACGAGCTCGTCGATCGCGCAGAGCGCGAAGTCAACGACGCGCATCTCCACCACCGGCTGCAGCCCGGCGAGCGCCATGCCGACCGCGGCGCCCATGATCGTCGCCTCGGAGATCGGCGTGTCGATGACGCGCGCCGCGCCGAACGTCTGCTGCAGGCCGCGGTACTGGCCGAAGATGCCGCCGCGGCCGACGTCCTCGCCCACCACCACGACGCGCGCGTCGCGGCGCATGGCGTCGTCGAGCGCGGCGCAGGCGGCCTGCGCGTAATTCATCCGCGCCATCGGCCCGCCCCGGTGTCCTGCACGTCGGTGTAGGCCGCCCGCGGCTCGGGCCAGGGCGCCGCGTGCGCCGTAGCGAGTGCGGCGGCCACCTCATCCCGCGCTTCGCGGCCGATGGACTCCAGTTGTGCGGGGCCAGCGCCGAGCTCCGCGATTCGCTTCGCGGCGAGCACAAGCGGGTCACGCTCGATCTCCTTGTCGTGTTTCGCTGCGTCCCGATAGGCCGCCGCGTCCACCGATACGTGGCCCTTCACGCGATGAGTGATGGCGTGCAGCAGGCGCGGCCCGCCGCCTTTGCGTATTTCGGCGAGCAGCTTACCGGTCGCTTCCCACACCGCGAACACATCATTGCCGTCGACTTGCGTGCCCGGCACGCCGATCGCCTGCGCGCGCGCGAGCGCCCCCCGCGCCCGCCGTTGTCGTCTCGGTCGCGGTGGTCGCCGCCCAGCGGTTGTCCTCGCACACGAAAAGGATCGGCAGCGCGTGCACCGCGGCCCAG
>JAOTWE010000009.1 GCA_029863065.1 Betaproteobacteria bacterium | reverse complement strand
GGCAGCGCTACCACTTCAACACCGAGCGCGTCGGCCTGACGACGAGCTCGGCGCTGCGCGTGTCGAGCGAGTCGGACTGGCTGGCCTCGGTGGGCGGGCGCTTCGGCCGCGCCTGGACCTTCGACACTACCGTGCAGTACAACCCGCGCGATTCGCGGACCGAGGCCTACGGCCTGCAGCTGCGCTACTCCCCCGAGCGCGCCAAGCTGCTGAACCTGAGCTACCGCTACAACCGCGGCGAGGTGCTGCGCCAAGTGGACGTTTCGGGCCAGTGGCCGATTTACGCCGGCTGGTACGCGCTCGGGCGCTACAATTACTCGCTGTACGACCGCCGGCTGCTGGAAGGCCTGGCGGGATTGGAATACAACGGCGGCTGCTGGGTGTTTCGCGCCGTCTACCAGCAGGCGCAGGCGGCCACCGACGTCACGTCCAAGGCGATCCTGTTCCAGCTCGAATTCAACGGCCTCGGCCAGATCGGCTCCAACGATACCTTGACCATGTTCCGGCGCAACGTTCCCGGCTACTCGGTGACCAACCCGCGCGACCAGTCGCTGGTGCCGCCGAGCGCGCAGCGCGCGCTGCCTTTCGAGCAGGCGTTCTGAATGACGCGCCTGCTGGCTCTGCTGCTGCTCGCTGCGGCGCCGCTCGGCGCCGCAGCGCGCGACGCGGCGCCCGTCGACCGCATCGTCGCGGTCGTCAACAAGGACATCATCACGCTCACCGAGCTTGCCGAGCGCACCGAGCAGGCAGAGCGCGAGCTGCGGCGGCGGAGCATCGCCGCGCCGGAGCGCGCCGTGCTCGAGCGCCAGGTGCTGGAGCGCCTGGTGCTGGACAAGGCGCAGCTGCAACTGGCGGCGGATACCGGGATTCGGGTGGACGAGCTGCAGCTCGACCGCGCGGTGCAGCGCGTCGCGCAGAACAACGGCATGGCGCTCGCTGATTTCCGGCGCGCGCTGGAGCGCGACGGCGTGGAATTCGAGCGCTTTCGCAGCGAGCTGCGGCAGCAGATCCTGCTCACGCGCCTGCGCGAGCGCGAGGTGGACGACCGCGTGCAGGTGAGCGAGGCCGAGGTCGACGCCTATCTCGAGGAGCACAAGGCGAGCGCGGCGCACGCCGTCGAATACGAGGTCGCGCATATCCTGGTGCGCGTGCCGGAGCAGGCACGTCCCGAGCAGGTCGAGCAGGCGGGCGCGCGCGCCGCGCAAGTGCGCCTGGAAGCGCAGGCCGGCGCCGACTTCGCGCGCCTCGCGGCGAGCCGCTCCGACGCCGGCGACGCGCTGCAGGGCGGCGCGCTCGGCTGGCGAATGCCGGGCAGGCTGCCCGAGCTGTTTGCCGAAGCGCTGAAGGGCATGCAGCCGGGCGAGGTGAGTGCGGTGCTGCGCAGCCCGGCGGGCTTTCACGTGGTGAAGCTTCTCGGGCGGCGCGGGGCGGGCGCCGCGGCGCCCGTGACGCAGACGCACGCCCGCCACATCCTGGTGAAGACGAACGAGATCGTTTCCGAGGACGACGCGCGCCGGCGCCTGCAGGGCCTGCGCGAGCGCATCGCCGCCGGCGCCGATTTTGCCGAGCTGGCGCGGCTCAATTCCGAGGACGGCACCGCGGCGCGCGGCGGCGACCTCGGCTGGGTCTATGCCGGCGACACGGTGCCGGAGTTCGAGCGCGCCATGAACGCGCTCGCGCCGGGCGAGCTCAGCCAGCCGGTGCGCACGCCGTTCGGCTTTCACCTGATCGAGGTGCTGGAGCGGCGCGCCGCCGACGTCAGCAGCGAACGCCAACGCCTGCTGGCGCGCCAGGCGCTGCGCGAAAGGAAGGCCGACGAGGCGTACCAGGACTGGCTGCGCCAGCTCCGGGACCGCACCTACGTCGAGCTGCGGCTCGACGAGCGCTGAGCGTGGCGACGATCGCGCTCACGTCGGGCGAACCGGCGGGCATCGGCCCGGAGCTGTGCGTCGCGGCGGTGCGCAAGTACCGCGGGGCGCGGTTGATTGCCATCGGCGATCGCGGCCTGCTGCGCGGATGCCCGCATGTCGACCACGTTCCGCTCGCTGCACCGCGCAAGGCCGGCCGGCTCGACCCGGCGAACAGCCGCTACGTGCTTGCGCTTCTCGATCGCGCGGTCGCGGGGTGCCTTGCCGGCGAGTACGACGCCATGGTGACTGCTCCGGTTCACAAGGGCGTGATCAATGACGCCGGCATCGCCTTCACCGGGCACACGGAGTATCTGGCGGCGAAGGCGCGCGCGGGGCACGTGGTGATGATGCTGGTGGGCGGGGGGCTGCGCGTCGCGCTCGCCACCACGCACTTGCCGCTCGCCGAGGTGCCGCGCGCGATCACGCGCGCGGGCTTGGTCGAGACTCTACGGGTGTTGCATGCTGACCTGAGGAAGCGCTTCGGTATCCGGCGACCGCGCATCCTGGTCGCCGGGTTGAATCCCCACAGCGGCGAATCGGGGCACCTCGGCACCGAGGAGCGCGACACGATCGAGCCCGCCATCGCCGAAGCGAGAAAGCTCGGCATCGCCGTGCAGGGGCCGATTCCGGCGGATACGCTGTTCGTGCCGGCGCGCCTCAAGGGTGCCGACTGCGCGCTCGCCCTGTATCACGACCAGGGCCTACCGGTGCTGAAGTACGCGAGCTTCGGCCGCGGCGTGAACGTGACGCTCGGACTGCCGTTCGTGCGCACCTCCGTGGACCATGGCACCGCGCTCGAGATCGCGGGCAAGGGCAAGGCCGACGCCGGCAGCCTCATGGAGGCGCTCAAGCTTGCGCGCAAGCTCGCATCGGCCACGTAAGAGATTCGGCCAGCATTTCCTGCACGATCCCGGGGTGGTGCGGCGCATCATCGAGGCGATCGCGCCGGCCGCGGACGATTTCATCGTCGAGATCGGCCCGGGGGAGGGCGTGCTCACGCGGCCGCTCGCCGAGCGGGCGACGCGCCTGGAGGCCATCGAGAGCGTCCGCGACCTGGCCGCAGCCCTCGCCGCGGAGCGGTTCAAGGTGCACGTCGCGGACGCGCTTGAGTTCGATTTCGGCGCCCTGCCGCCGGGCGTGCGCATCGTCGGCAATCTGCCCTACAACATCTCGACGCCGCTCCTGTTCCACCTCGCCCGGTTCGCCGGCCGCCTGCGCGACCTGCACTTCATGCTGCAGCGGGAAGTCGTCGAGCGCATGGTGGCGCCGCCGTCGACGCCGGCCTATGGGCGGCTGTCCGTGATGTTGCAGGCGCGGTTTCGAATGCAGAAGCTCTTCCGCGTCGCCGCCGGTGCGTTTCGCCCGCCGCCCAGGGTGGAATCGGCGCTGGTCAGGCTGGTGCCGCTCGCCGCGCCCCTGGACCTTGGCGCCGAGCGTTTCGCGGACGTCGTGCGGCAGGCGTTCAGCGCGCGCCGCAAGACGCTGCGCAATGCGCTCGGCCTGGCGGCGGCGGATTTCGTGGCGCTCGGCCTCGACCCGCGGCTGCGGCCGGAGAACCTGTCGCCGGAGGATTATGTGCGGGTTGCGCGGCGCAGCAAATCGTCACTTGGTTGAGCACCGGGATGCGCGCCGGGTACAATCGTCCCGCACCCTGAACGGAGGAGACGAAAATGAAAGCGGGACAAGTGCTCGTGTTGCTCGCAGCCGCCGCGCTGGCGGGATGCCAGTCAATGTCGAACGGCCCGGCGCGCGCGACCGCGGGCCTGGACGCTACGTCGGGCAACAAGACCATGGGTGAGGTGACCTTCGAGCAGGTCGGCGACAAGGTGCGCGTCACCGCTCAGGTCATCGGCCTGAAGCCGAACCAGGAGCACGGCTTTCACATCCATGAAGTGGGCGACTGCAGCTCGGGCGACGCCATGAGCGCCAAGGGCCACTTCAATCCGTACGGCAAGCCGCACGGCCCGCAGGGCAGCGAGCACCACGCGGGCGACATGCCCAACGTCAAGGCTGACGCCAAGGGCCGCGCCCGGCTGGTCGCGGAGCTCGAGGTCGTCACGATGACCTCGGGCCCGGCCAGCATCATCGGCCGCGGCGTGATCGTGCACGCCAATCCGGACGACTACACGACGCAGCCCACCGGCAACGCGGGGGCGCGCTTGGCCTGCGGGGTGATCAAGGCGGGGTGAGCGCCAGCCGGGTAAGGACACGAAAAGGGCGCCTGGCGGCGCCCTTTTTCATTTCTTGTGCTCTATGAACTCGATCTTATAGCCGTCGGGGTCCTCGACGAAGGCGATGACCGTGGTGCCGCCCTTCACCGGGCCGGCCTCGCGCGTCACTTTCCCGCCTTTGGCGCGCACCGCCTCGCAGGTCTTCGCCGCATCGTCGACTTCAAGGGCCACATGCCCGTAGGCGGTGCCCAGGTCGTACTTGTCCACGCCATAGTTGTAGGTCAGCTCGAGGACCGATGCCCGGCTTTCGTCGTCGTAGCCGACGAACGCGAGCGAGTACTTCTGGACGGGACGGTCGGTGGTGCGCAGCACCTTCATCCCCAGAACTTCCGTATAGAACTTGACCGAGCGCTGCATGTCGCCGACGCGCAGCATCGTATGGAGAAGTCTCATGGCCGGACAGTCTACAGCGTCTGCTGCTGGCCTTCGATCCACGCCTCGACCTCGGCGCTGATCTGTTTCGCATCCCGCCCGGTGGTCGGGATCGGCGGCCCGATGCGCACGGTCACCTGCCCGGGGCGCTTGATGAAGGCGTTCCGCGGCCACAGCCGCCCGGCGTTGTGCGCCACGGGCACCACCGGCACGCCGCACTGCGCCGCGAGCCAGGCGCCGCCATGCTGGTAGGCACGCTTCTCGCCGACGCGAACCCGCGTGCCCTCGGGAAAGATCACCACCCAGAAGCCCTGCGCCAGGCGCTCGCGGCCGCGGCGCGCAATGTCCCGGAGGGCCGCACGGCCGTTGGCGCGGTCGATGGCGATCGGGCTCATGAGCGCGAGGCCCCAGCCGAAAAACGGAATCCACAGCAGTTCCTTCTTCAGCACCTGCACGTGGGGCGGGAAGATCTCCTGGAAGGCGAGCGTCTCCCAGGCCGACTGGTGCTTGGCGAGGATCACCGCGGGGTGTGCGGGAAGATGCTCGCGACCCTCCACGCGCCAGCGGATGCCGCAGATGGCGCGCGCCAGCCGTAACATCAGGCGCGCCCAGCCGGAAATGATGCGATAGCGCGTGAGGCGCGGCAGCGGGAAGGTCGCCAGTGCGATGAGCGCATAGGGCGGCGTTACGGCCAGGAGCGCTAGGGCAAACAGCGCCGAGCGCAGCGCCATCATGGCGCCTGCTGCGCCGCGAACGCCACCAGGTCGGGGAAAATCTCGGTGCCGGGCGGCAGGCCGCCGGCGGCGCGCGTCTTCTTGCCCTTGCCGGTGAGCACCAGCACCGGCCGCGCGCCGACCGCCGCCGCCGCCTGCAGGTCGCGCAGCGCGTCGCCCACCACCGGCACGCCCTCAAGGGGCGCGTTCATGCGCCGGCCGATCTCGAGCAGCATCCCGGGCTTGGGCTTGCGGCAATCGCAGGCCGCGTCGTCGGCGTGCGGGCAGAAGAAAATGGCGTCGATGCGCCCGCCCGCCTGGTTCACGGCGTGCTGCATGGCGTCGTGGATCGCGTTCAGGGTGGTCATGTCGAACAGGCCGCGCGCGATGCCCGACTGGTTGGTCGCCACCACCACGCGGTGGCCCGACTGCGTGAGGCGCGCGATCGCTTCGAGGCTGCCCTTGAGCGGCCGCCACTCCGCCGGCGACTTGATGTACTGGTCGCTGTCGTGGTTGATGGTGCCGTCGCGGTCCAACACGACGAGCTTCATGCGAGTCGTCCTGCGGCGAGTTTCATGTGGCCAGCTTGGACAAGTCGGCGATGCGATTCATGGTGGCGTGCAGCCGGCCGAGAAAGCCGATGCGGTTCAGCTTCACGCGCTCGTCCTTGTCCATCACCAGCACCTTGTCGAAGAACGCGTCCACGGGCGACTTGAGGGCGGCCAGCGTCCTGAGCGCCTCGGTGTACTCGCCCGCCTTGTAGGCGCGCTCGAACTCCGGCTGGATCGCGGCGAAGGCGCCTGCCAGCGCCTGCTCCTCGGACTGGCTGAACAGGCCCGGGTCGAAATCGGTCGGCACGTCGCCCGCCTGGCGCAGGATGTTGGCGATCCGCTTGTTGGCCGCGGCCAGGCTCGGCGCCTCCGGCAGTTGGGAAAACGCGCGCACCGCTTCGAGCTGCCGGGGAACCTGGTCGAGGCGCACGAACATGCGCGAGAGCACCGCCTCGATTTCGTGGGCGCCGTAGCCGCGCTCGGCCAGGTAGCCGCGCATGCGCTCGCGAACGAATACTTCCACCTCGTCGTGCGCCTGGCTGATGTCCTTCGGCAGCACGCGATAGGCGGCGCTCACCAGGTCGTGCAGCGACACCGGCAGCGCGCGCTCCACCAGGATGCGGATGACGCCGAGCGCCGCGCGGCGCAGACCGTAGGGGTCCTTCTCGCCCGTCGGCTGCTGGCCGACGCCGAAGAAGCCGGCGAGCAGGTACAGCTTGTCGGCCAGCGCCACGGCGCAGCCCACCATGCTTTGCGGCAGCTGGTCGCCGGCGAAGCGCGGCCGGTAGTGCGCTTCGATCGCCTCGGCGACCTCGGGCGGCTCGCCGTCGTGCAGCGCGTAGTAGCGCCCCATCACGCCCTGCAGCTCGGGGAACTCGCCCACCATGCCGGTGAGCAGATCGGCCTTCGCCAGCTCGGCCGCGCGTTCGGCCGGCCGGTCGTCGGCGCCGAGCGAACGGGCGATGATGCCGGCGAGAATCTTCATGCGCTGCACGCGGTCGAGCTGGCTGCCGAGCTTGTGGTGGAACACCACCCGGGCGAGCTGCGGCACGCGCTCCTCGAGCCGTTGCCTGCGGTCCTGGTCGAAGAAGAAGCGTGCGTCCTCCAGGCGCGGGCGCACCACGCGCTCGTTGCCGCCGACGATCTGGCGCGGGTCGGCCACGCGCATGTTGGAGACGATGAGGAATTTGGGCAGCAGCGCGCCGCGCGCGTCGAACAGCGGGAAGTACTTCTGGTTCTGGCGCATGGTGAGCGTCAGGCACTCGTGCGGGATCGCCAGGTAGGCCTTGTCGAAGGCGCCGACGTAGACGCTCGGTTGCTCCACCAGCGCCGTGACCTCGGCGAGGAGGTCGCGGTACTCGCCGAGCGTGGCGCGCTGGGCGCCGGCCTCGGCCTGCAGCAGCCGTTCGATTTCCAGGCGCCGCGCCTCGAAATCCGCCAGCACCGCGCCTTGCTCGCGCAGCTGCGCCTCGTAGGCGTCGGCGTCGCGCAGCGTGATCCAGCCCTTGGACAGAAAGCGGTGGCCGCGCGTGCGCCGGCCTGCTTCGAGCCCGAGCACGCTGCCCGGCACGACTTTCGCGCCGTGCAGCATCACCAGGGCGTGCACCGGGCGCACGAATTGCGCGTCGCCGTCGCCCCAGCGCATCATTTTGGGGATCGGCAGCGCCGCGAGCGCGGCCGCCACTTTCGGCGCCAGCATGTCGGCGAGCCGGGCGCCCGGGACCGTTCGCTCGACCGCATAGACGAAGCCCCGGGTGGTCTCGGCTTGCGACAGCGCTTCGGGCGCGAGCCCATGCTTGCGCGCGAACCCGGCGACCGCCTCCGGCGGCGCGTTGAGCGAGGGCCCCTGCACCTTCTCGCGCATGTCCGGCGCGACGGCGAGCACGCGCGTGATCGAGACCGCGAGGCGCCGCGGCGTGGCGAAATAGCGCGCGGCGCTGCCCGTGCCGCGCAGGCCGGCGCTCTCGAGGTCGTTGGTGAGGTTGTCGCGGAAGGCGCACGCCAGCGCCTCGAGCGAGGCCGGCGGCAGCTCCTCGGTGAGCAGCTCGACCAGCAGCGTTTCCACGCGCGGCGCGCCGGCGCCGTTCTTCGCCATGGCCTAGGCCCGCGCTTTCCTGCGCCCGGGCAGCGCCTGCAGCTTCATCGGGAAGCCGAGCCGCTCGCGCGACTCGTAGTACGCCTGCGCCACGGCGCGCGCCAGGGCACGCACGCGCGCGATGTAGGCGGCGCGCTCGGTGACCGAAATGGCGCCGCGGGCGTCGAGCAGGTTGAAGGCGTGCGAGCACTTCATCACCATCTCGTAGGCCGGCAGGGTGCACTGCGCTTCGACCAGGCGCTTGGCCTCGGACTCGAAGTCGCCGAAATGCCGGAACAGCATTTCCGCGTTCGACAGCTCGAAGTTGTAGCGCGACTGCTCGACCTCGTTCTGGTGATAGACGTCGCCGTAGCTGACGCCGGGCGTCCAGACCAGGTCGTACACCGAATCCTTGCCCTGCAGGTACATCGCCAGGCGCTCCAGGCCGTAGGTGATCTCGCCGAGCACGGGCTTGCAGGCGAGCGAGCCGACTTCCTGGAAGTAGGTGAACTGCGTGACTTCCATGCCGTCGAGCCACACTTCCCAGCCCAGGCCCCAGGCGCCCAGCGTCGGCGACTCCCAGTCGTCCTCGACGAAGCGGATGTCGTGCTCGGCGGCGTCGATGCCGAGCGCCGCGAGCGAGGCGAGGTAGCGCTCCTGGATGTCCGCGGGCGAGGGCTTCATCACGACCTGGTACTGGTAATAGTGCTGCAGCCGGTTCGGATTCTCGCCATAGCGCCCGTCCTTCGGCCGGCGCGAGGGCTGCACGTAGGCGGCGTTCCAGGGTTCGGGGCCGATCGCGCGCAGGAAGGTCGCGGTGTGGAAAGTGCCCGCGCCCATCTCCATGTCGTAGGGCTGCAGGAGCACGCAGCCCTGGTCGTCCCAGAACTTGGCCAGGCGCTGGATGAGGCTCTGGAACGTGAGCATGTCGGGCGGCATCTTACCGGCTGCGCCGCGGCAGCGCGACGACGGCGAGGACGAGCGCGCACAAGGCGAGCGCGGGCCAGTCGCCGAAGCGCACGTAGGGCGTTGCGCCGGAGTAGCCCTGCACTTCGACGTCGAGCCGGCCCTCGGTGTAGGGCGCGAGCCTGCCGAGGATGCGGCCGTCGCGATCGATGGCTGCCGTGAGGCCGGTGTTGGTTGCCGCGAGGTGCATGCGGCCGGTCTCGAGGGCGCGGGCGCGCGCGATCTGCAGGTGCTGCGCCGGGGCGAGCGAGTCGCCGAACCAGGCGACGTTGGAAACGTTGACCAGCAGCGTCGCCTGCGGCAGCTGGCGGATAAGCTCGGCGCCGTAGGCGTCCTCATAGCAGATGTTGGCGGCGATCCGCTGCCCGGCGACTTCGAGCGGGCGCGCGCGCGCCGGGCCGCGCGAGAAGTCGGCGAGCGGAATGGCGAGCATGCGCACCAGCCAGCCGAAACCCGGCGGCACGAATTCGCCGAACGGCACGAGGTGCGCCTTGTAGTAGAGCTGGCGCGGCGAAACGCCGAGCGAGAGCACGGCGTTGTAGTACTCCCCGGGCGCGATGCGTACGGGCACGCCGAGCAGGAGGTCGCCGCCGTTTCTCTTCGCCGCCGCCTCGAGGCGCGCGAGGTAGGCGGGATCGACGCTGTCCAGCATGCGCGGCAGCGCCGTTTCGGGCAGGACGATGAGCTGCGCGCGGCTCGCCTCGGCCAGCCGCGCGTACGTTTCCAGGGTGCGCGCGTAGCGCTGCGGATCGAACTTCAGCGCCTGCGGGACGTTGCCCTGCAGCACGCTCGCCGCGAACGGCGCCCCCGTCGGCGCGGTCCAGTGCACGTCGCGCAGCAACGCGCCGGTAACGCCGATGACGGCAAACGCCGCGGCGGCGCTCCAGCGCGCCTGGCCGAGCGCCACGCACCACAGCAGCCCGGCGCAGACCGCAACGGCGACCGACGCGCCGTAGACGCCGCCGAGGGGCGAATAGCCGCCAAGCGGCGTGTCGATGACGGCGGTGCCGAGCGTCAGCCAGGGAAAGCCGGTCAAGAGCATCGCGCGCAGGGCTTCCGACAGCGTCCAGCAGGCAGGGATGACGAGCGCGGCGCGCAGCGCCGGCGGGGCGCGCAGCCGCGCCTGCGCCGCGCCGGCGAGCGCGGGGTAGAGCGCGAGCAGCGCGCAGAAGCCGAGCGTGGCAACCGCCGCCAGCGGCGCCGGCATCGCGCCGAAGCGATGCATGCTGACAAACACCCACGACACGCCCGCGAGGAACATGCCCAGGCCGAAGACAAAGCCGATGCCGAACGCCGCGCGCGCGCCGCGCGCCGTGATCCACAGGTGCGTGAGCACCGCCAGCGCCACGAGCGCGAGCGGCAGCAGGTCGAACGGCGAATACGCCAGCACCATCGCCGCGCCGGCGAGGAACGCGACCAGGGACTGTCCCCATTTCTTCGCCCTGCGAGAAATGGGGACTGTCCCTATTTCGGTTTATCGACCAGCAACGTATACACGCGCCGGCTGTCGGCGCGCAGCACCTGGAATTTCAGGCCGTCGACGGCGAGCGTCTCGCCGCGGCGCGGCACGCGGCCGAGTTGCGCGATCACCAGGCCCGCCACCGTGTCGTGCTCCTGGTCGGAAAACTTGGTGCCAAAGGCGGCGTTGAAATCGGCGATCTGCGTCAGCGCCTTGACGCGGTAACGGCCGCTCGATTCGAGCAGGATATTGTCGCTCGCCTCGTCGAAGTCGTACTCGTCCTCGATTTCGCCGACGATCTGCTCGAGCACGTCTTCGATGGTGACCAGCCCCGCGACGCCGCCGTATTCGTCGGCGACGATCGCCATGTGGTTGCGGCTGGCGCGGAATTCGCGCAGCAGCACGTTCAGGCGCTTTGATTCGGGCACGAACACCGCCGGACGCAGCATCTCGCGCACGTTGAACTCCTCCTCGCCGGCGTAGTGCCGCAGCAGGTCCTTGGCGAGCAGGATGCCGATGACGTCGTCGCGGTTCTGGTCGATCACCGGGAAGCGCGAGTGCGCCGTGGAGATGACCTGCGGGATGAACTCCTCGACCTTCTGGTGGATGTCGATGACGTCCATCTGCGTGCGCGGGATCATGATGTCGCGCACCGGCATCTCCGAGACGGTGAGCGCGCCCTCGATCATGGTGAGCGCGTCGGCGTCGAGCAGGTTCCTCTGGTAGGCCGACCTGAGCAGCGCCAGCAGCTGCGCGCGGTCCTCGGGCTCGCGCAGGATGAGCGAGGACAGGCGCTCGAGCAGGCTGGGGCGGGAAGGCTCGTTCATGCGGAACGGCTCATTCTACCGTGTAGGGATTGCCGAATCCGAGGCGGCGCAGGACGGCGATCTCGGCGCGCTCCATGCGCCGCGCCGCGGCGGCGCGCGCGTGGTCGCGGCCGCGCAGGTGCAGCATGCCGTGCACCACGAGGTGCGCGTAGTGCGCGGCGAGCGTCTTGCCCTGGGCGCGCGCCTCGCGGGCGATGACGGGGTGGCACAGGACGATGTCGCCGTGCAGGGCCGAATAGGAAAAGGACAGCACGTTGGTGGCGTAGTCGCGCCTGCGGAACGTGCGGTTAAGCAGCCTTGCCTCGGCGGCGCCGACGACGCGCACAGTGACCGCGGCACCGGGGCGCGCGGCGGCGAGCGCGAAGGCGCGCAGGCGCGCTGCCGCGGGCGCGCCGCGCACCACGCGCTGCACGGCGACCCTACTTGGTCGGCGGCGTTTGCGCGTGCTTCTCGTACGCATCGATGATGCGCGCCACCAGCGGGTGGCGCACGACGTCCGCGGCGCTGAAGTCGGTGAAGGCGATGCCGCGCACCTCGGCGAGGATGCGCCGCGCTTCCACCAGGCCGCTTTTCTGCCCGCGCCCGAGGTCGATCTGCGTGACGTCGCCGTTCACCACCGCCTTGGCGCGAAGCCGATGCGCGTCAGGAACATCTTCATCTGCTCGGGCGTGGTGTTCTGCGCCTCGTCGAGGATGACGAAGGCGTGGTTGAGCGTGCGGCCGCGCATGTAGGCGAGCGGCGCGAGCTCGATCGTGCCGCGCTCGAGGAGCTTGCCCACCTTGTCGAAGCCCATCAGGTCGTAGAGCGCGTCGTACAGCGGCCGCAGGTACGGGTCGACCTTCTGCGCCAGGTCCCCGGGCAGGAAGCCGAGGCGCTCGCCGGCCTCGACCGCGGGCCGCACCAGCACGATGCGCTTCACCTTGTCGCGCTCCAGCGCATCCACGGCGCAGGCCACCGCCAGGTAGGTCTTACCGGTGCCCGCCGGGCCGACGCCGAAGGTGATGTCGTGCGCGAGGATCTGCTCGAGGTACTGCACCTGGCGCGGCGTGCGACCGTGCAGGTCGGCGCGGCGCGTAAGCAGCGCCGGCCCGGCTTCTGGCGGCTCGGGCGGCTTGCCCTGCGCCAGCTCGGTGAGGCCGAGCTGCACGTCGTCCAGGCTCAGCTCGTCCACGGCCTTGTCGTAGAAGTGCTCGAGCGCGCGCGCCGCGCGCTCGGCCTGCTGCGGCTGGCCGCGCACCGTGAAGCGGGCGCCGCGCCGCGCGATCGAGACATCGAGCGCCGATTCGATCTGCCGCAGGTTGGCGTCGAGCGCGCCGCACAGGCGCGCCAGACGCAGATTGTCCACCGGGTCGAGGCGAATTTCGACCGGCTTGCTAGGCATCCAGAAGCTCGCCGCGCAGCGAGTGCGCGAGCGCCGCCGTGATGCGCACGTCGGCAAAGCGCCCGGCGAGCGCCGCGGCGCCGCGGAAGTTGACCACGCGATTGTTGCCGGTGCGCCCGGCGAGCTCGCCGGCGTCCTTGCGCGAGGGGCCTTCGACGAGCACGCGCTCGACGCGGTCGAGCATCGATTCGCTCATGGCGTGCGCCTGCGCATCGAGCAGCGCCTGCAGGCGCTGCAGGCGCTCGTGCTTTTCCTCGCGCGGCGTGGCGTCGGCAAGCTCCGCCGCCGGGGTGCCCGGGCGCGGGCTGTAGAGGAACGAGAACGAGCCGTCGAACTCGAGGTCGCGCGCGAGCGCCAGCGTGGCGGCGAAATCGGCCTCGGATTCGCCCGGGAAACCGACGATGAAGTCGGAGGTCAGGCTAACGTCGGGCCGCGCCTTGCGCAGCCGGCGCACGATCGAGCGGTATTCGAGCACGGTGTAGCCGCGTTTCATGGCGGCGAGTACGCGGTCGGCGCCCGATTGCACGGGCAGGTGCACGTGCGGCGCGAGCAGCGGCAGCTCGGCGTGGGCGTCGATCAGGCGCTGCGTGAACTCGCGCGGGTGCGAGGTGGTGTAGCGCAGGCGCTCGAGGCCTTCGATCTCCGCCAAGTAGCGCAGCAGCTCGGCAAGATCCGCCGGCGCGCCGCCGATGTCGCCGCGCCAGGCATTGACGTTCTGGCCGAGGAGCGTCACTTCGCGCACGCCCCGCTCGACGAGCGCGGCGACTTCGCCCACCACGTCGGCGAACGGCCGCGACACCTCCTCGCCGCGCGTGTAGGGCACGACGCAGAAGCTGCAGTACTTGCTGCAGCCCTCCATGATGGAGACGAAGGCGCTGGCGCCGGCGACGCGCGGCGCCGGCAGGCGGTCGAACTTCTCGATCTCCGGGAAGCTGACGTCGACCTGCGCTTCGCCGCTCGTGCGCCGGCGCGCGAGCAGCTCGGGCAGCCGGTGCAGCGTCTGCGGGCCGAATACCACATCGACGAAAGGCGCGCGCGCGATGATGCCGGCGCCTTCCTGGCTGGCGACGCAGCCGCCGACGGCGATCATCAGGCGCGGGTTGTCGCGCTTGAGATGCCGGACGCGCCCAAGATCGGCGAACACCTTCTCCTGCGCCTTCTCGCGCACCGAGCAGGTATTGAAGACGATGACGTCGGCCTCGTCCGGGCGCGCCGTCGGCGCGAGGCCTTCGGCGTCCGCGAGCACGCCGGAAATCATGGCCGAGTCGACCTCGTTCATCTGGCAGCCGTAGGTGCGAAGGAAAAGCTTGCCGCTCATTGTCCGGCCTCGTGCGTCGTCAGGATCCAGACGGCGGACACCTCGCCCCGCGCGTTGAGCGTGTATTTCACTACGCTGCCCGCGGGGATCGCCGCCGGCACCAGGATGCGGTTATATGCATCGCGCACCTGCGCGCCGCGGGCAAGGCGCGCCAGCTTGCCGTCGATCTGCACGATCATTTCCTGCAGGTGGCGGATCTGGCCGCGCTGGGCGTCCGCCGGCAGCGTGCGCAGCTGCGCCTGCGCCAGGCTGGCGAAGCAGAGGATCAAGGCGGCGGCCAGCGAGCGCGTCATCGGTGCTCGGCGCGAGAAAGGAAGTGGTGGCGAATCAGGGACTCGAACCCCGGACACACGGATTATGATTCCGCTGCTCTAACCAGCTGAGCTAATTCGCCACGCATGGCGGATTTTAATCCAGAATGCGCGCATGGATGTTGACGTAGCTATCGTCGGCGCGGGGCTCGCGGGCACAGCGCTCGCGCGCGCCGCTCGCGGCCTGACGGTGGCGCTGGTGGCGGAGGAGGGCGCGCGGCTGGCGCCGGCCGCGCAAGCGTTCGATGCACGCGTGTACGCGATCACGCCCGGCAACGCCGCCTTTCTGGCCGGGCTCGGGGTTTGGCAACGGCTTGCGCCGGAGCGCGTGACGGCGGTGCGCGCCATGCGCGTGTTCGGCGACGCTCATTCGGCGCTCGAATTCGACGCCTATCGCGCCGGCGTCTCCGAACTGGCGTGGATCGTGGAGGACGGCGTGCTGCAGGCGGCGCTGTGGGAAGCGCTCGCTGCCGCCGAAGGCGTCAGCGTGCTCGCCGCGGAGCGCCTGGAGCACCTGCAAGTCGACGTGGACGGCGCGCGGCTGCAGCTGCGCGGCGGGCGCACGCTGAGTGCGCGTCTCGTCGTCGGCGCCGACGGCGCGCAATCGGTCGTGCGCGAACAGGCCGGAATTGCAGTGATCGACGCGGCCTATCCGCAGCGCGCCGTGGTCGCCAATTTCGCTTGCGAGCGCGCGCATCGCCATGTCGCCTATCAATGGTTCCAGGGCGGCCCGGTGCTGGCGCTCCTGCCGCTGCCGGCAAACCACGTCTCGATGGTCTGGTCGACGAGCGAGGAACAGTCCGCGCGGTTGCTGGCACTTGAGCCCGCCGAGTTGTGCCGCACGGTCGAGGCGGCGAGCGGACAGGTGCTGGGCGAGCTTGGGCTGGCGACGCCGCCCCGCGCCTTTCCCCTGCGCCGGCTCGCAGCGCGGCGCATGGTCGCGCCCCGCGTCGCGCTCGCCGGCGACGCCGCGCATGTCCTGCACCCGCTCGCCGGCCAGGGGGCGAACCTCGGCCTGCAGGACGCGCGCCGGCTCGCCGCCGTGCTCGCCGCGCGCGAGCCTGGGCGCGATCCCGGCGACTTGCAGCTTCTGCGCCGCTACGAGAGAGCGCGCGCGGGCGACGTCGGCGTGATGGACGCGACGGTGCACGGGCTGTACCGGCTGTTCCGGGCGCAGGCGCGCTCGTGTGCACTTGCGCGCAACGCCGGATTGAACCTGACCGAGCATGTGCCGGTCATAAAGAATCTCCTCATACGGCAGGCAATGGCGTGAAGAAAATTCTCATGGCAGGAGCGGTGGCGCTGCTCGCCGCAACGAATGCATTCGCCGACGAGGCGAAGATCCGCCGCGTGGTCGAAGCGGCGCTCGGCGGCGTGCAGGTCGAGAACGTGCGGCCCTCGCCGGTGCCGGGGTTCTACGAGGTGCACTTCCAGTCGCGCAGCGGTCCGCAGATCATCTATACGGATGCCGAGGCGAACTACATTTTCCAGGGCAACATCTACGACACGCGCAGCAAGCAGAATCTGACCGAGGAGCGGCTGAACAAGCTCTCGGCGATCCGCTTCGAGTCGCTGCCGCTGGAACTGGCGGTGAAAGTCCAGCGCGGCAACGGCAAGCGCGTGCTGGCGATTTTTGCCGATCCGTATTGCCCCGCCTGCCGCCAGTTCGAGCAGGCGCTGGCGCAGATCGACGACATTGCGATCTACTACTTCATGTACCCGGTGATCCGCCCCGAGCTCGCGGATCACTCCAGGGCGGTGTGGTGCTCGCCGGATCGCGCCAAGACGTGGCTCGCGCTCGCCGCGCGCGCCAAGGCCGAGGTGCCCAAGGGCAAGACCGACTGCGACGCGCCGATCGAGCGCGTGCTCGAGTTGGGCCGGTCGCTCGGCGTGAATTCGACGCCGACGCTGTTCTTCACCACGGGCGAGCGCGTGCGCGGCGGCTTGCAGGTCGCGGACCTGCGCGCGAGGCTCGACGAAGCCGCGCGCACCGCGCCGGCGAAGCAGGCGCGCTAGGGCAGCGGGCGCGGCAGCGTCGCGCCGCGCGGCCAGAGCACCCACAGGCGCCCCGGCTGGCGCATGCGGCCGGCGAGCGCGCCGGCTTCCGCGCCCGAGCCCCAGAAGAAATCCGCGCGCACCGCGCCGCGGATGGCGCCGCCGGTATCCTGGGCCATCACCAGCCGCTCGAGCGGCTGCGGCGACAGCGGATAGGTGGTGGCGAGGAATAGCGGGGCGCCGAGCGGCACGAACTTCGGGTCCACCGCGATGCTGTAGCCGGCCTCGAGCGGTACGCCGAGCGCGCCGATCGGGCCCTCCAGCGCCGGCAGCTCGCGGAAAAAAACGTAGCTGGCGTTCTGGTTGAGCGCGTCCTGCAGGCGCTGCGGGTTGGCGGCCGCCCAGGCCTTGATGCCCTGCATGGACGCCTGCTCGAGGGTGAGCGCGCCGTTGTCGACGAGGTAGCGCCCCAGCGAGCGGTAGGGATGGCCGTTCTGCTCGGCGAAGCCGACGCGGATGCGCTCGCCGGATTCGAGCTGGATCTGCCCCGAGCCCTGGATCTGCAGGAAGAAAAGCTCCACCGGGTCGGCGACCCAGGCGATCACCGGGGCATTGAAGGACCCGTTGCGCGTGGCGATCTCGCCGCGCGAATAATAGGGCTGCAGCTTTCGGCCGTTGAGCCGGCCGCGCAGGCGCATGCCGCGCAGCTCGGGGTATTGCTCGGCGAGGTCGACCACCACCAGATCCTCGGGCGGGCCGTAGACCGGCTGCGTGTAGCGCGCGCTGCGGCTGCGGCTGCCCTCGAGTACCGGCTCGTAGTAGCCCGTGATCGTGCCTTCGACGGCGCCGTCGGGCGCGACGATGGCGTAGGCCACAAATGAGCCCTCGAAGAATGCGCGCGCCGCGGCGTCGTCGCCCGCGGGCAGCGATTTCGCCGCTTCGCACAGGCCCTGCATGGCCTGCACGATCGAGGCGCGCATGCAGCCGGCGATGAACGCGCGCATGCCCGCGGCGAGCGGCGCCGTGCCCCAGCCCGGGAGCGCGGAATACTCCGCGGGCTCGTAGCGCGCGTCGACCACGGGCTTGGGCGGTGGCGGGCACAGACAGGGCGGCGGCGTGGCGCAGCCCGCGGCCAGTAGAATCGGCAGCCCTACTGCGAGGGCGCGAAAAACCATGTGGGTCGTGATCCTGGAAATGCTGGCGGCGCTGGCTTTGCTGGTGCTCATCGTCTGGTGGAGCTGGCCGAAGAAGCCGAAGGACGATGCGTGAGGCTCAGTGCAACACCCGCGGCACCGACAGCGTGAACTCCGGAATCGGCGCCTCGAAGCGCGTGCCGTCCTCGGCCACCATCTGGTAGGCGCCGCGCATCGTGCCGACCGGCGTGGCGATCGCCGTGCCGCTGGTGTACTCGAAGCTCTCGCCGGGCTTCAACATCGGCTGCGCGCCGACCACGCCCAGGCCGCGCACCTCCTGCACCAGCCCCTGCGCGTCGGTGATGATCCAGTGCCGGCTGATGAGCTGCGCGGCGACGCTGCCTGCGTTGCGGATGGTGATGGTGTAGGCGAATACGTAACGGCCGGCGCTCTCGTCGGACTGCTCGGCGAGATACCGGGTCGCCGCGCCCACGGCGACTTCGTAACGCTTCTCCTGACCCATGCGCCCATTGTAAACTCGCGCCGCCATGACATTCCGCATCGCGCCCAGCATCCTGTCCGCGGATTTCGCCAGACTGGGGGATGAAGCGCGCGCGGTGGAGGCGGCGGGCGCCGATCTGCTGCACTTCGACGTCATGGACAACCACTACGTCCCGAACCTCACGATCGGGCCGCTGGTGTGCGCCGCGCTCAAGCCCCATGTGCGCCTGCCGATCGACGTCCACCTGATGGTGAAGCCGGTGGACCGCATCGTTCCCGAGTTCGCCAAGGCGGGGGCGAGCATCATCAGCTTCCACCCCGAAGCTTCCGAGCACGTCGATCGCACCATCGGCCTGATCAAGGAGCTGGGCTGCCGGGTAGGCCTCGTTCTGAACCCGGCGACGCCGCTTGCCTGCCTCGAGCAGACGCTGGAAAAGCTCGACCTGGTGCTCCTCATGTCGGTCAACCCGGGTTTCGGCGGCCAGCAGTTCATCCGCAGCGTGCTGCCGAAGATCGCCGAAGTGCGCAAGCGCATCGACCGGCTCGGGCGCGACATCTGGCTGGAGGTGGACGGCGGCGTGAAGGCGGACAACATCGCCGAGATCGCGGCCGCGGGTGCGGACACCTTCGTCGCCGGCTCGGCCATCTTCGGCTCGAAGGACTACGCCGCGACCATCCGCGAGATGCGCCGGCGCGTCGACGCTGGTATAGTGCATACGCCGTGACCCAAGCCAACTTTCTCCGCTGGCAATCCTGGCGCCCCTGGCGCCGCTAGCACCCCACGCGTCCCGCGCGGCTCGGCGACGCGTCACCCCCAAGGCCGCAGCGCAGTTCCCCTGAAGTGAGTTGCAGCGGAGAGATTCATGACCGAGCTCGAATTCCAGCGGCTCGCGCAACAAGGCTACACCCGCATCCCGGTGCTCGCCGAGGCGCGCGCCGACCTCTATACGCCGCTCGCGGTGTACCTGAAGCTCGCGGGCGGACCCTACAGCTATTTGCTCGAATCCGTGGTCGGTGGCGAGCGTTTCGGGCGCTATTCGTTCATCGGCCTGCCCTGCGCCGAGCGTATCGAGGCGCGTGGCACGAGCATTCGGCGCCTGCTGCGCGATGCGCGCGGCGCGGACGTATGCCTCGAGGAGGCGCAGGGCGATCCCCTGGAATTCGTGCGCGGTTACCTCAAGCGCCACCGCGTCGCCCCCGCGCCGGGAACGCTGAAATTTCCCGGCGGCCTGGCCGGCTACTTCGGCTACGAATGCGTGCGGCACATCGAGCCGCGCGCTCTGGGCGCCGCCAAGCCCGATGCGCTGGGTACGCCCGACATGCTGCTGCTCGTGTCCGACGAGCTGGCGGTGGTGGACAACGTCATGGGCAGACTGCACCTCGTGGTGTACGCCGATCCGCGCCAGCCCGGGGCCTGGCGCACCGCCAGCGAGCGCCTCGAGCGCCTGCGCGCGCGTCTCGCCGTGCCGTTGCCCGAGCACGTGGTGCTCGCGCAGCCGCGCGCGGCGGGCGATCCCGCGCCCCTCAGCCGCTCGGTCACGGAGGAGCAATTCCTTGCCGCGGTGCAGCGCTCCAAGGACTATATCTTTGCCGGCGATTGCATGCAGGTGCAGATCTCGCAGCGCACGTCGCGCGATTTCGGCGCGCCGCCGATCTCGCTGTACCGCGCGCTGCGCAGCCTCAATCCCTCGCCCTACATGTTCTACTTCGATTTCGGCGACCACCACGTGATCGGCGCCTCGCCGGAGATCATGGTGCGCGTCGCCGGCGACCGGATTACCCTGCGGCCGATCGCCGGCACGCGGCCGCGCGGCGCGACGCCGGAGGACGACGCGCGCATCGCCGCGGAGCTGCTCGCCGACCCCAAGGAGCGCGCCGAGCACGTCATGCTGATCGACCTCGGCCGCAATGACGTCGGCCGCGTCGCCGCCATCGGCAGCGTGCAGGTCACGGACCAGATGGTCGTCGAGCGCTATTCGCACGTCATGCACATCGTCTCCAACGTCGAAGGTCGATGCGCGCCGGGGATCGACGCGATCGACGTCTTCAAGGCCAGCTTTCCGGCGGGCACCGTCACCGGCGCCCCCAAGGTGCGCGCCATGCAGATCATCGACGAGCTCGAGCCCGTGAAGCGCGGCGTGTACAGCGGGGCGGTCGGCTACCTGGGCTTCAATGGCGACATGGACGTGGCGATTGCCATCCGCACTGCAGTCGTCAAGGACGGCAAGCTGCACGTACAGGCGGCCGCCGGCATCGTCGCCGACTCCGATCCGCAGTCCGAGTGGCAGGAAACGCAGCACAAGGCGCGCGCGATCCTGCGCGCCGCCGAGCTCGCGGCGGCCGAGACGCCATGATTCTCGTCCTCGACAATTACGATTCGTTCACCTACAACCTCGTGCAGTACCTCGGGGAGCTCGGTGCCGAGGTCAAGGTGGTACGCAACGACGAGCTGAGCGTGGCTGAAGTCGAGGCCCTGTCGCCTGAGCGCATCGTCATCTCACCTGGGCCGTGCACGCCGAACGAGGCGGGCATTTCGCTCGAACTCGTTGCGCGCCTGGCGGGCACGGTGCCGATCCTGGGCGTGTGCCTGGGCCACCAGGCGATCGGCCAGGCCTTTGGCGGCAAGGTGGTGCGCGCGCAGCAGGTGATGCACGGCAAGGTCTCGCGCATCCGTCACGACGGCCGCGGCGTATTTGCCGGCGTGCCCGACGAATTCGTCGCCACCCGCTACCACTCGCTGGTGGTCGAGCGCTCGACGCTTCCCGCGGCATTGACGGTGACTGCGCAGTCCGAGGACGGCGAGATCATGGGGCTGCGGCACCGCAGCCTCGCGGTGGAGGGCGTGCAATTCCATCCGGAGGCCCTGCTCACCGAGCACGGCCACCGCATGCTGGAGAATTTCCTCAAGGGAGGCTAAGCCATGAAGCAGATCACGGTCGCGGAGGCGATCCAGAGAACGGTGGAGCACCGCGAGGTGTTCCATGACGAAATGCTGCACGTCATGCGCCAGATCATGCGCGGCGAGCTGACGCCGGCGCAGATCGCCGGCTTCGTCGTCGGCCTGCGCGTGAAAAAGGAGACCATCGGCGAGATCGCCGCGGCGGCGCAGGTGATGCGCGAGTTCGCCACCATGGTGAAAGTGGCCGATGCGCGCCACCTCGTCGACACCTGCGGCACGGGCGGCGACGCCGCGCACACGTTCAATGTCTCCACCGCCTCGGCGTTCGTCGCCGCGGCCGCGGGCGCGCGCGTCGCCAAGCACATGGGGCGCTCGGTGTCCTCGGCCTCCGGCAGCGCCGAGGTGCTGGAGGCGCTCGGCGCCAGCATCGCGCTGACGCCCGAACAGACCGGCCAGGCGATCAATACGCTCGGTCTGGGCTTCATGTTCGCGCCGTCGCACCACGCGGCGATGAAGTACGCGGCGCCGGTGAGAAAAGACCTGGGCGTGCGCACGATCTTCAACATCCTCGGGCCGCTGACCAATCCCGCGGGCGCTGCCAACCAGGTCATGGGCGTATTCCACCCCGACCTCGTCGGCATCCAGGTTCGCGTGCTGCAGCGCCTCGGCTCCAAGCACGTCATGACCGTCTATGGCCTGGAGGGGCTGGATGAGATCTCGATTTCCGGCGAGACCCTGGTGGGCGAGCTGATCGACGGCGAGATCCGCGAGTACACGGTCCACCCGCAGCACTTCGGCATCGAGCTCTGCGACCGGCGCGCCATCCAGGTGAACACGGTGGACGAATCGAAGCAGATGATCCTCGCGGTCCTCGAAGGCCAGCCTGGGCCGGCGCTCAACATCGTGCTGCTCAATGCCGGCGCCGCGATCTACGTGGCGGGTGTGGCCGATTCACTCCAGGCTGGAATCGACCGCGCGCGCCGCGCCATCGCCAAGGGCGAAGCGCGGCAAAAGCTCGATGAGTTCGTGGCGTTCTCCAGGAAGGTTGCGGCGAAGGGCTGACGCGGGCGCTGCTACAATTCGGCGGTGCGTTATTCGCTCCTCATCGAACCGGTGCGCGAAGCGGGTTTCCCCCCCGGGTATTACTACGCCCACGTGCCGGCTCTTGACCTCACCACTCACGGCGAGGGCATCGAGGGGGCCAAGGCGGCGGCGCAGGACCTGATCCGCCTCTGGGTCGAGGAAAAGCGCGCACGCGGCGAGCCCGTTCCACGCGAGGCCGACAGTTACTTCGCGCAGATCGAGATCGACGATGCCCTACTCGGCGCGTGAGGTCCTCGCCAGGCTGCGGCGGGCCGGATTCGAGGAAGTCAGACAGAGCGGATCGCACAAAGTCTTGCGGCATGCGGACGGCCGCCAGACCTACGTGGCGATGCATAGCAGAGACGTCCCCGAGGGAACGTTCCGGAAGATTCTGAAACAGGCGGGCCTGACGCTCGAGCAGTTCAGGAATCTCTGAGGTGTCCGATATCCTGGCCCGCATTCTCGACACCAAGCGCGCCGAGATCCGCGCCGCGCGGTCTGCCGTGCCGCTCGCGGAATTGCAGCGTCGCGCGCGCGCCGTGCCGCCGGTACGGGATTTCGCAGCCGCGCTGCGCGCGAAGATCAGCGCCGGCCTGCCGGCGGTGATCGCCGAATCGAAGCGCGCCAGTCCCTCCAAGGGGCTGTTGCGCGAAAGCTACGATCCGGCGGCGATCGCGCGCAGCTACGAGCGCGGCGGCGCCGCCTGCCTATCCGTGCTCACCGATCGCGAATACTTCCAGGGCGCGCCGGAGCACCTTGTCGCCGCGCGCGACGCCTGCGCATTGCCGGTGCTGCGCAAGGATTTCATGATCGACGCTTATCAAGTGGTCGAGGCGCGCGCCATGGGCGCGGACTGCATCCTGTTGATCGCCGCCGCGCTCGATCTGCCGGTGATGCAGGAGCTCGAAGCGACCGCGCTTGGACTTGGCATGGCGGTGCTGGTCGAGGTGCACGACGGCGCGGAACTCGAGCGCGCGTTGCAGCTGCGCACGCCGCTCGTTGGCATCAACAATCGCGATCTGCGGACGTTCGAAACGCGGCTCGACACGACGCTGCAATTGCTTGCGCGCGTACCCGCGGAGCGCATCGTCGTTTCGGAAAGCGGGATAACGACGCCAGACGACGTGCAAAAGCTCTCGAGGCAAGGGGTTCACGCGTTCCTGGTCGGCGAGGCGTTCATGCGTGCCGCCGACCCTGGGCATGCCCTCGCAAAGCTGATAAATTAGATCACAAGCTATTGATTATTAGCGTTTTTACTAACTTCAAGCATCTGTTGCGTTCTCGCAACACAATTGCCGCCTTAGCAGGCAGAATCGCACGCTAGCGTTGCTCGCGCGCAGTGGCGCGGGAGACAATCCGAACAACTTCTCACGTGAGGGGTTGAACGCGGGGGGACGCTAGTACCCCGTCTTTTCCAACTAGTCGGGAGATTTTCCAAATGCAAAAGAAACTTTTAACCATGGCGGTTGCCGGCGCGCTGGCCGCACCCCTCGCCGCGTTCGCGCAGGTGACGGTGTACGGCTCGATCGACACCGGCATCCGCAGTCAAAGCAAGGTTTTTACGGGCGTCGGCACTGAGACCGGCAGCGTATTGTCGGTGGAACCCCAAGGCAAGAAGAGCAACCGCTTGGGCTTCAAGGGCTCGGACGACCTGGGCGACGGCCTGATGGCCAACTTCACCATGGAAGGTGCTTTCGCTTCCGACACGGGAGCCACGCCCTGGACCACCGCCCGCAAGACGATCGTTGGGCTATCGAAGGGTGGAAACAGCGTCGATCTCGGCAGGGACTACACCCTGGCCTTTGATACGCACGGCATCTGGGATCCGATGGGCCATGACTATGGCACCTCGGTCACGGGGCAAGGCACTGGCGTGGCGGGGACCCGGTTCGACAACTCGATCAAGGCAAAATTCCGCTTCGGTACGGGTGGAATTGGCGTGCAGTACGCTCCGGGCGAGCAAGCAGGCTCGGGTAGCGCAGGCACGGCGACAGCCTTTGCCGGTGACTTCACGTTCGGTCCCGTGCTGGTTGGCGCCTCGTTCACGACCCAGAAAAATACGGCCGCGACACCAGTGGATACGAAAACCACGAACTTCGGTGCGGCCTGGACGATGGGCGCGTTCGTGTTCCGTGGCGGCATCAGCAAAGAAGACGTCGACGCCGGCAACGAGACGCAGCAGATCGCGCTGGGGGTGCAGTACGCAATGTCGCCGACGCTCAACGGCCGCTTGGGCTACTACAGCAATACGGTAGATAGCAACGCGGGCCTCGAACTAGGCACGGCCAAGACCTTCGTCGCGACCCTCGAGTACACCATGTCGAAGCGCACGCTTGCCTATCTCGCGGTGGACCGCAGGACCCTGGAGGGCAACCAGATCACCACTCTTGACGACGGCGCGACCGGTATCGGCGTGGGAATCTCGCACGTCTTCTAAGCGCAGGCTTTTCGACACACAGCAGCGTTTTGAACTTGAAAGCCGCCCTTCGGGGCGGCTTTTTTTTGTCCCTGCGCCTTAGGTAAGATGACGCCATGACACACCGCTTTCACAACCAGCAGTCCTGGCTTGTCCTGGCTGCATTGACCGCCATACTGGGCGGCTGCGCCATCGACCGCCCGCGCCCGACGCAGCAGACCGAGTTCCAGGTGCCGCCCGAGTCCGTGCCGCAGCTCGGCCTGTGCCGCATCTGGTACGCGGACCTGCCGCCCGAATGGCAGCCGCCGGCGATGCCCTGCGCGCGCGCCCACACCCTCGCCGAGAAGCACGGCGGGCGCGTCATCAAAGCGATATCGCCGAAGTCGTTCCAGGATGGACGCACGCTCAGCATGGACTACGGCCCAAGCGAGTTCGCCGGGATTGCTCCGGAGCAGCTGCCGCCGCCCGGCTACTGCCGGCCCTGGTACGAGCGCCTGCCGGCGGAACAGCAGCCGGCGCCGATGACTTGCGCGCGCGCAGAGCAGCTGGTGAAAAAGAACGGCGGCCGCGTGCTGTACATGCCGGGACTGGAGCTGAAATGAAACCGCTCAAGGATGTCCTCGACCAGGCCATCGTCGAATTCGACCGCGCCTTGCGCGCCGTCGCCGGCGTGCATCACGCCGAGCGGCCATCGCCCGCGAGCGACGTCGCCGAAGGCGATCTGGACGAAGCAGGGCGGGCGCATTCGGCGGCGCTGATGCGCGTCAACCACGTCGGCGAGGTCTGCGCGCAGGCGCTGTACCAGGGGCAGGCCATGACCGCGCGCGATGCACACACCCAGGCGTCGCTGCAGCATGCCGCGCGCGAGGAGGCCGATCACCTCGCCTGGAGCGCGGAGCGCATCCGTGAGCTCGGTGGGCGGCCGAGCCTGCTCAACCCCCTCTGGTACGCAGGCTCGCTCGCCCTCGGGATCGGCGCCGGGCTGCTGGGCAATCGCTGGAACCTCGCGTTTCTCGCCGAAACCGAGCGGCAGGTCGAGGAGCACCTGAGCGGCCACCTGCAGCAGCTGGCGGCGGAAGACGCGCCCACGCGCGCAGTCGTCGAAGCCATGCGTGACGATGAGGCCCGGCATCGGCAGAGCGCCGTGGCGCTGGGTGCCGCCGAGTTGCCGGCCGGCGCCAAGCGGGTGATGCGCGCGATGGCCAAAGCCATGACCAGCATCGCTTACCGCATCTGATTCTCTGCCGCTTCAGTCCTCCGCGATCTCGAAATCGCGGCTGATCTCCGCGGTCTTCGCCAGCATGGCGGTGGCCGAGCAGTATTTTTCGTGCGACAGCCGGATCGCCTGCTCGACGACATTGCGCTTCAGGTTGCGGCCGCGCACCCGGAAATGCGTGTGGATGCGGGTGAAAACCTTGGGGTCGGTCGCAGCGCGCGTGGCCTCGAGGCGGACTTCGCAGCCGGTCACGTCCTGCCCGCTCTTTTTCAGGATGACCACCACGTCGTACGCCGTGCAGCCGCCCGTGCCCGCGAGCACCGTTTCCATGGGCCGCGGCGCCAGGTTGCGGCCGCCGCCCTCGGGCGCGCCGTCCATGGCGAGAATGTGGTTGCTGCCGGTTTCGGCAATGAACGACATGCCTTCACCGGTCCAACGGATCGTGCATTCCATGGGGCAAAAACCTCCCAAATAATCAGAGCGTTGTGCAGTGCAGCAGCAATCTCTTGCGGAGATCTATTCGAACGTGCGAAACAATGATCTGGACATAAAAAGATGATATTGCACCGCACCAATCGGCCCGCGATAATGTACTCCCTCGCAGGCGCGCTTCCTCGTCCTTGCGCTTCGCGATTTGTCTCCTCCACCCTCCTCCTTTGGTGGATTACGCGCAACCTTCGGGTTGCGCTTTTTTTTTGCTGTTCCAAC
>JAOTWE010000178.1 GCA_029863065.1 Betaproteobacteria bacterium | reverse complement strand
CGTCCTGATGCCGCTCATCTGCGCGAGCACCTGCTCGGCGGGGGTGGCCACCAGCGCCGAGCAGGTGCTCGCGCAGAAGAGCGGCATCGAGCACGTGTTCTCGGTGTCGCGTCCCGGCATGGCGGTGCTCACGGTGCAGTTCAAGGTCGGCGTGCCGAGGACCGAAGCGCTGGTGCGCCTGTACAACACCATCCAGTCGAACCGCGACTGGCTCTCGCCCAATCTGGGCGTCGGCGAGCCGATCATCAAGCCCAAGGGCATCGACGACGTGCCGGTGGTCACCCTCACGCTGTGGAGCGAGGACCCGGCGGTGGGCGCGTTCGAGCTGGAGCGCGTGGCACACGCCGCGGAAGTCGAGCTCAAGCGCGTGCCCGGCACGCGCGAGGTGCAGACGCTCGGCGGCCCCGGCCGGGCGCTGCGCGTGCTGATGGACGCCGACCGCATGAACGCGCACGGGGTCTCGCCGCTCGACCTCGCCAACGCGCTGCAGCTCGCCAACGTGTCGCTGCCCGCGGGCAGTGTCGTGCGCGACAACCGCGAGGTGATGGTGGAGACCAACAACTATCTCGAGACGGCGGCGGACGTCGCCGGCCTGGTGGTCGGCGCGCACGACGGCCGGCCGGTGTACCTGAGCGACGTCGCCAGCGTGGTCGACGGTCCGCCGCAGCCCGCGCGCTACGTCTGGACCGGCACTGCCCGCGGCGAGCACCCGGCGGTTACGCTGCAGGTGACCAAGAAGCCGGGCGAGAACGCGGTCGACGTCGCCGAGCGCGTGCTGGCGCGCGCCGCCGAGCTGCATGGCACGGTGATCCCGGACGACGTGCGCGTCACCGTGACGCGCGATTACGGCGCCACGGCCAACGCCAAGGCGCAGCAGCTCATCAAGAAGCTCATCTTCGCCACGCTGTCGGTGATCGTGCTCGTGTTCGCCGCGCTCGGCTGGCGTGAGGCGCTGATCGTCGGCGTCGCCGTGCTGCTGACGCTCGCCACGACGCTGTTCGCGTCCTGGGCCTGGGGCTTCACGCTGAACCGGGTGTCGCTGTTCGCCCTCATCTTCTCCATCGGCATCCTGGTGGACGACGCCATCGTCGTGGTCGAGAACATCCATCGCCGGCGCGCCCTCGAATCCGGCCCGCTCCACGGCATCATTCCGGACGCCGTCGACGAGGTCGGCGGGCCGACCATCCTCGCCACCTTCACCGTGATCGCGGCGCTGCTGCCGATGGCCTTCGTCAGCGGCCTGATGGGCCCCTACATGAGCCCGATCCCGATCAACGCCAGCATGGGGATGCTGATCTCGCTCGCCATCGCGTTCACGCTGACGCCCTGGCTGGCGCTCAGGTTCCTGGGAGGCAAGCACCACGCGCACGGGGGGCAGTCCGGGCGGCTGGAGGCGGTCTCGCGGCGCGTGCTCGGGCCGTTCCTCGCCTCGGCGCGCTGGCGCGGCGGATTGCTGGCCGCGATCCTGATCCTGATCGCCGCTTCGGTGTCGCTCGCCGGCGTGAAGCTGGTCGTGCTGAAGATGCTGCCGTTCGACAACAAGTCGGAGTTCCAGGTGGTGGTGGACATGCCCGCCGGCACGCCGCTCGAAGTGACGGCGGGCGCGCTGCACGACCTGGGGGCGCACCTTGCGACGGTGCCGGAAGTCACCGATTACCAGGCCTACGCCGGGCTCTCCGCGCCCATCAACTTCAACGGCCTGGTGCGCCAGTACTACCTGCGTGCGCTTCCGGAGCAGGGCGACTTGCAGGTGAACCTCGCGCCCAAGGGGGCGCGCCATCGCCAGAGTCACGACATTGCGCAGGCCGTGCGTCCACGCCTGGAGCAGATCGGGCAGAAATGGGGCGCGAATGTGAAAGTGGTGGAAGTGCCGCCGGGGCCGCCGGTGCTCTCGCCCATCGTCGCCGAGATCTACGGGCCCGACGAGGCGGGGCGCATCCGCTCCGCGAAGCAGGTGCGCGCGGCGCTCGCCGCCACGCCGGGAATCGTCGGCATCGATGATTCGGTCGAGGACGCGGCGCCGCGCATCCGGCTGGCGGTCGACCAGGGCAAGGCTTCGCTCGCCGGCGTCGCGCGGCGCGATATCGCCGAGGCGATCCGCATCGGCCTCGCCGGCGCGGACGTGACCCCCTTGCACGACGGCCAGTCGAAGTACGAGGTGCCAGTGCGCATTGCGCTGCCCGCCGAGCGCCAGGGCGATCTCGCGGAGCTCCTCAAGCTCGCGGTGCGCGCGCCCTCCGGGGCGCTGGTGCCGCTCTCGGAGCTGGTCACCCCGATCGCCGATGCGCGCGACCGCCCGATCTATCACAAGGATCTCCTGCCGGTGGTGTACGTGGTCGCCGACCAGGCCGGGCGCGTCGACAGCCCGCTCTACGGCATGTTCAGCGCGCGCGGCAAGGTGGCGGGCGCCGCGCTGGAGGATGGCGGCGTGCTCGGCGAGTACTTCATCCGCCAGCCCTCGGATCCCTACCGCCAGTACGCCCTGAAGTGGGATGGCGAGTGGCAGGTCACCTACGAGACCTTCCGCGACATGGGGCTTGCCTACGCCGTCGGCCTGATCCTCATCTATCTGCTGGTGGTGGCGCAGTTCCGCTCTTACCTCGTGCCGCTCGTCATCATGGCGCCGATCCCGCTCACGGTGATCGGCGTGATGCCGGGCCATGCGCTGCTCGGCGCGAATTTCACCGCCACCTCGATGATCGGCATGATCGCGCTCGCCGGCATCATCGTGCGCAACTCCATCCTGCTGGTGGATTTCGTCAACTTGAAGCTGGAAGAGGGTGTGGCACTCGCTGATGCAGTGATCCAGTCGGCGGCGGCGCGCGCCAAGCCGATCGTGCTCACCGGGCTTGCCGCGATGCTGGGCGCCGCGTTCATCCTCGATGACCCGATCTTCAACGGACTGGCGATATCGCTCATATTCGGCATCCTGGTGTCGACGCTGCTCACGCTGGTGGTGATTCCGGTGCTGTACTACGTCGCTCGCCGCGGCATCCCATCGGCGCGGAACGCAGGCGCGATCTGAGGGTCATACTTCCATGGAAGCCGGCCGCAGGGTGCATGTTGTTTATTTGGCGGTGGTGGTCGCGCTATTGGCCGCCGCGGGCGCGCTCTATTTCGCCTACCAGAAACAGGGCGAGGAGGTCGAGCGCCTTGTTGCGATGCAGCGCACGCTGTCCGCTGATCGAGATGCCTTGATGAGCGACACGCAGGCGCAGCGCGAGAAGGTCACCACGCTCGAGGCCGAGAATCGGGCCCTGGCCGCCGAGCGCGAGGCGTTGAAGGGCGGCGCGCAGGCGCTGCAGCAGAAGAACGCCGAGCTCGCCGCCCGGGCCGAGAAGCTGTCGCAGGGACTTTCCGAGACCGAGCGCAAGGCGAGCGCCGCAGCCCGGGCGCGCGCCGAGCTGTCGCGCGAGCTGAAGGCGGCCACGCAAACGCTCGACGAGGCCAAGGCGCGATCGGCAGAGCTCAACAAGTCCTACGAGAGCCTGCTCAAGGACAAGTCGCAGCTCGCAGCGGCCGGCGCCGAGCGCCAGGCCGAGCTCGCGCGGACCAAGAAGGCGTTCGAGGAGGTGCAGTCGCAGATCGCGCGCCTCACCGGCGCGCGCGGCATCTACACCGTGCAGCACGCCGACTCGCTGTCCTCAATCGCCGCCTTCTTCTACCGCGACGGCAACCGCTGGCCGGACATCCTCAAGGCCAACGCGCACCTCATCGCGCACCCGGATTTGATCTATCCCGAGCAAGTGCTGATCGTCCCGCACTGAGGCGGCGCCGGCCGCCGCGGCTTACGGCGCGTGGCGCCGGGACGCGGGCACGTTCAATATGAGCGAGGCTGGCGAGCAATGGAAACCCTTCACTTCGACCCAGCGCGTGGTCACGCGGCGGCCGGGCTTCGACTTGGACGGGCGCATCGCCTTGCTGCCGGGCGGCGGCAGGCCGTACTGGCGCGGCCACTTGCGCCAGCTAGGGTACGAATTCGCGAACTAGACGTTTTCCGCGCACGATGGACCGTTGACGTGGATCAAGCAGGTGGCTCACCCGGGCGCTAGTCTCGATTTGTCTCTCGAGGAGTACGCCATGGCGATGCCGACCGATAAAACCATGATGGAGGCGTGGAAGCGTCAGCTGGACGCGGCGATGCGCCTGACCGAGGCGGTGATCGAAGGTTCCCAGCGCATGCGCGAGGTGCAGATCGAGGCGGCCGCAAATGCGCACGCCGACGCCGTCGCCACGCAGAAGGCGCTCGCCGGTGCATCCGGGCCGGACGAGCTGATGCGCATCCAGACTGAGTGGCTCGCTGCGAACCAGCGCAAGTCCGTGGAGTACTGGAGACGCCTCTACGAGGCGGCGGCCGAGACCAACACGCAGGTGATGACGTGCCTGCGCGAGTCGATGCCGAAGTCCGACTGACGAAGACGCGCAATGCCCGCCAAGCAGCTGCTGTTCGGGGAAGCCGCCCACGCCCGGCTGGTGAAGGGCATGAACATCCTCGCCGATGCGGTGCGCGTCACGCTCGGTCCCAAGTCGCGCACCGTGGTGCTGGAGAAGTCCTGGGGCGCGCCCACCGTGATCAACTCGGGCGTGGCCGTCGCCAAGGAGATCGAGCTGGCGGACCCCTTCGAGAACATGGGGGCGCAGATGGTGCGCGAGGTGGCGGCCAAGACTTCCGAGGTCGCGGGCGACGGCACCACTACCGCGACGCTGCTCGCCGCGGGCATCGTCACCGAGGGCATGAAGCACGTCGCCGCCGGCATGAACCCGATGGACCTGAAGCGTGGCATCGACCAGGCGGTGGAGAGCGTGGTCGAGGAGCTCAAGCGCATGGCCAAGCCCTGCGCCACGCGCAAGGAGATCGCCCAGGTCGGCTCGATCTCCGCCAACAACGACCCGTCGATCGGCGAGATGATCGCCGATGCCATGGAAAAGGTCGGACGCGAGGGGGTGATCACGGTCGAGGACGGCAAGGGGCTCGCCAACGAGCTCGAGGTGGTGGAGGGCACGCAGTTCGACCGCGGCTTTCTGTCGCCCTACTTTATCAACAGTCCGGAGAAGCAGCAGGTGGTGCTGGAGGACGTGCAGATCCTGCTGCACGACAAGAAGATCTCCGCCATCCGCGAACTGCTGCCGCTGCTCGAGCACGTGGCAAAGCTTGGCAAGCCGCTGCTGGTGATCGCCGAGGAGGTGGAGGGCGAGGCGCTCGCCACGCTGGTGGTGAACACGCTGCGCGGGGTGATCCGCTCCTGCGCCGTGAAGGCGCCGGGCTTCGGCGACCGCAGGAAGGCGATGCTCGAGGACCTTGCGGTGCTTACCGGCGGCCAGGTGGTCGCGGAAGAGGCGGGGCTGACGCTGGAAAAAGCTGAGCCGGCGGTGCTCGGGCGGGCGAAACGCGTGGTGATCGACAAGGACGACACGACGATCATCAGTGGCGCAGGCGATCCGAAGGCGATCGACGCGCGCGTGGCGCAGATCAAGCAGCAGGTCGAGGAGGCGACCAGCGACTACGACAAGGAGAAGCTGCAGGAGCGCGCCGCCAAGCTCGCCGGCGGTGTGGCGCTGATCCGCGTCGGCGCGGCCACCGAGACCGAGATGAAGGAAAGGAAAAGCCGAACCGAGGACGCGCTGCACGCGACGCGCGCCGCGGTCGAGGAGGGCGTCCTGCCGGGCGGCGGCGTGGCGTTGCTGCGCACGCGCGCGCGAGTAGGCAAGCTGCAGGGCGCGAATGCGGACCAGGACGCGGGCATCCGCATCGTGCTGCGCGCGCTGGAAGAGCCGCTGCGCCAGATCGTCAGCAACGCGGGCGACGAGCCGTCGGTGGTGCTGCAGAAGGTTGTCGAGGGCGAGGGCAACTTCGGCTACAACGCCGCCACCGGCGAGTACGGCGACCTGGTGGCCATGGGCGTGCTCGATCCTGCCAAGGTGACGCGCACCGCGCTGCAGAACGCGTCGTCGATCGCCGGGCTGATCCTCACCACCGACTGCATGATCGCTCGCGTGCCGGAGCAGGCGACCGAGGCGGGCGCGGCGGGAATGCCGGAGTAGCTAGGCGGGGCCGGACAGCCACTCGAAGGTGGCGCGGACGAAGTCGCCGCCGTGCCTGACGGCCTGCAGGCCGCGCAGGCAGCGAACGGTTTCGCCCTCCTGCGCTTCGTAGATCCGGCCCTCCTTCCAGGCCTCCGGCGGCAGCAACAGGTTGGGCGGCTGCAATGACTCCGCGCTGTCCGACAGGATCACGGCATGCACGCTGTCCTGAGCGAATTGCCGGGATGAGGCGTCGGTGAAGACGCCGTCGTCGTACTTCCCGATCACTTCGCGCAGCGTCACCGCCCTGGGATTGCGGCTGACTATCGCGATGTCGGCGTGCAGACCGCCGTCCGGCAGCGAATGCATGCGCCGGATCATGCCTACGCAGCGCTCGCCACCGTCGCGCAGCGACA
>JAOTWE010000177.1 GCA_029863065.1 Betaproteobacteria bacterium | reverse complement strand
CGAACAGCGAGAACAGGCGATCAGAAACCTGCGCCGTGCCGAGGAAGTTGCGCGCCATGGGCTCGGCGCCGATGCCCAGGGCCAGCATCCACTCGGCGGTGGCCTGCGCGGAGAACTGCGCGCGCGTGTCCCACACCAGCCAGTAGCCGACGATGCCCGAGGCGTACAGCAGCCACACGAGCGGCACGCCCGAGATCCAGGAAAAGGCGCGAAAGCTGCGGAAGCGCCCGGCGAGCAGCTCGCGCACCAGGTGCAGGGCGACGACCACGACGAAGGCGTCGGCGGCGTAGCGGTGCATGCTCCGCAGCACGCCGCCGAACCACCACTCGAGCGTGTCGATCGAATCGTAGGCGCCCGCGACGCTGGTATCGAAGCGGATGTACAGGTAGATGCCGCTCGCGGCAAGCACCCAGAACAGCGCGAAGCCGAGCGCGCCGAGATGGCGCCACGGGTTCTTAAGTGCGGAAATCGAAACCCCCCTTGGCCTTCGAGAAGTCGATGAGCAGCGCCGCACCGGGCGCAAGCTCGAGTGTCGTTTCGCCCACGTAGTCAAAGCCCTCGCCGGGCCGGTCGCGCAGCCGCGCGACAATGCGGTGCCTGCCCGCGGGCAGGGGCAGGCGGTAATAGACGGTGGCGTTGCCGTCGCGCCGCAGTCCCGAAGGCGGCACCTCGCGCCGCAGCGCGATCTTGCCGTCGACCTCCAGTTCCACCAGCAGATCGGCGCGCTCGCGCGGGCAGTCGAGCGCCGCGCGCATATTGGGCGCGAGCTTCGCCAGCTCCTCGGCGCCGCGCTCGCGGCACTTCTCCTTGCGCTCGGCGGCGTGGATGAAGGACAGGCGCACCAGGGCCTCGCCGGGTGCGAGCGTGGAGAAGCGCGGCGCAGTGGAGAAATAGCCGATCAGCGCCATCAGCGGCACGTAGAGGGCGAGCTGTGCGGCGATGCGCAGGGCCTGCTTCATGCGGTGCCCCCGAGCCGCGCCATCTCCGGCCGCGAGCGCGGCGCCGGCCGGAAGGCGTCGGCGAAGCAGTCGTCCTGCGCCAGGCCGCGGGCGCGAAACGCCGGGTGCGCCGCCTCCACCATCGCCGTCGAGCCGCAGGCGTACACCTGGTGGCCGGCGAGGCTCGGGAAGTCGGCGAGGATCGCCTCGTGCACGAGCCCGGTGCGGCCCTGCCAGCCGTCCTCGGGCATGGGCTCCGAGAGCACCGGCACGAAACTGAAGTTGTCGTGCTCGCGCTGCCATTGCCGCGGCAGCTCGGCGAGGTACATGTCCTTGAGATTTTTCGTGCCCCAGTAGAGCAGCATGCGGCGCCGCATGCCGCGGCTGAATGCGTACTCGAGCATGCTCTTCACCGGCGCGAAGCCGGTCGAGCCGGCGACGAAGATGATCGGCTTGTCGGAATCCTCGCGCAGGAAGAAGGCGCCGAGCGGCCCCTCGAAGCGCAGCTTGTCGCCGGCGCGCAGGCGCTCGAATACGTGGCCGGAATAGCGGCCCCCCGGGATGCGCCGGATGTGCAGCTCGATGCGCTCGCTCGCCTGCGGCGCGGTGGCGAAGGAGAAGCTGCGCTTGGCGCCGTCCTCGAGCAGGATGTTGATGTACTGCCCGGCGTAGAAGGCGATACGCTCGCCGCCTTCGAGGCTTAGTCGCACGCGCATCACGTCGGGGGCGAGCAGATCGAGGCTCTCCACGCTCGCCGTCCATTCGCGCGCGCGGATGCCGCCGGGGACCTTCGCCGGCCGGTACTCGATCTCGATGTCACCGCGCGGCGTGGCGCAGCAGGTGAGGATCTTGCCGGCAGCGCGCTCCGCTTGCGGCAGCGCGTCGTTCTGGTACGCGCCGTAGTCGACCTCGCCGTAGGCGAGCGTCGCCTTGCACTGCCCGCAGCCGCCGTTGCGGCACTCGAAGGGCAGCGCCAGGCCTTCGCGCAGCCCGGCATCGAGAATGGTCTCGCCTTCGCGCACGGCGACGATGCGGTTGTCCGGGCGCGCCAGCATGTAGTGCGTGGCGGCTTTCCTCTTCGGTGGCAGCCAGGGCAGGAGCAGGAACAGCGCCGTGGCGCCGCCGAGCAGCAGCCACACCTCGCCGGGCGAGGTGCGATAGAGCAGCGCATACACCGGCAGGTAGAACCAGTCGAAGTCGATCGTGCCGGCCGCGGCGGCGAGATCGGCGCGCGGCTGGCTGACGGCGGGCTTGACGAGCGAGAGCACGACGAGCGCTGCGGTGAGCGTCAACGCCACCGGCAGCGGCGGCGCGGTGCGCGCCTGCGGCACGCGCTGCGTGTGCACCCAGAGCAGCGCCAGCACCGCCAGCGGCACGCCGATGTGGATGAAGGACAGCAGCGAAAACAGCCGGTCGTTGACGTTCTCCGGGAAGATGAAATTGCGCACCAGCGCGCCCTGGAAGGCCGGCAGCCAGTCGAGCCACTCGGCGGTGGCCACCACCACGAACTGCGCCAGCCGGTCCCAGGGCAGCATGTAGCCATTGATGCCCGAGGCGTAGACCAGCCACAGCAGCGCCAGGCCGCTTACCCAGGAGAACCAGCGAAAGCCGCGGTAGCGGTCAAAGCACCAATGGCGCGCGAGATGCAGTGCCATGACCAGCACGACGCCGTCGGAGGCGTAGCGGTGAATGGAGCGCAGCACGCCGCCCACGTAGCGCTGGCCGAGCGTCAGCGCCTCGACCGAGTCGTAGGCGCCGACGATGCTGGTCTCGAAGAAGACGTACAGGTAAAGGCCGCTCGCCACCACCAGCCACATGAGGTAGTAGGCGATCGGGCCGAGGTAATAGAGCGGGTTGAGCTTGTCGCCGAAGGCGAGATTGAACAGCGCCTCGACCCTGAGGAAAAACCACTGCCCGATCAGGTGTATGCGGCGGATCACCGCAACATCCTAGGGCGGGGGTGGGGGTCGCTAGTTGATCTGGGTTAAATATTGGACGGTCGCCGCCGGCGCCGCCATTCGACGAACAGGAACGCCAGCGTGCCGAAAATGATGCTCGCGCCGACGAGCAGCTCGGCGACGATCACGTAGTTGACCCGGTAGCGCCCCGCCACGGGGTCGTACACCGTGCACAGCAGTTTCACGTGCTCGAACAGTGCCTGCAGCTTGCCTTGCGGCACCGGCGCGTTCTGCGCCAGCTCCAGCAGCGGTCCCACGAACAGCGGCACGTCGAACGAATCGCCGTACACCTGGCGATAAATGCGACCGGAGGCGTCGACGATGCTCGCCTGCAGCAGGTGGTCGAATCCTGCGGCCGTCGACTCGTAGCGAAAGCCGAAGTCGGCGACCAGCTGCGGCAGGGATTCGGCCTCAGGCGACAGAAACAGCCAGTTCGGCGAGGGCCGCGCATGCTTGCCGGCGAATTCCTTCATCGCCGCGGGCGTGTCGAACGGCAGGTTGAAGCCGATGGTGGCGACGCGGAATGTCCCCGGCCCGAGCGTGCGCTCGGCTTGGGCGACCGCTTTGGCGAGGAACTCGGTGCTCGCCGGGCAGACCTGGAAGCAGCCGGTGTAGATGAAGTGCACCACCAGGGGCTTGCCGCGCAGCTCGGCGAGCCGCACGGCGCGACCGTCGGTGTCGCGCAGCGTGTAATCGCCGATCGTGCGGCCGATGGCGGCCTGGCTGTCGCGCAGCGCGAGCTTCTCGTCGAACGCGTGCGCGGCATGCGCCGCGAGCAGCAGCGCGAGGCTAAGCGAGAAGCGCGACATCGAGCATCGCCCCCGCCAGCACGGCGCCCAGCTGCGCGAGCGAGGCGAGGAATGCGGCGCGCGCGGTGTCGCGACCGGGGCGCCGTACGAGATTCCTGCAGCGCCAGAGGAATACGAACCCTCCTGCAGCGGCGCAGGCCAGATAGATCCAGCCCAGACTGAAGGCTGCGGGCACGAACGAGGCGGCGACCAGCAGCGTCGCGCTGGCGAAGATGGCGCGCGCGGCACGCGCATCGCCCACCACCACCGGCAGCATCGGTACCTTGGCCGCGGCGTAATCCTCGCGGCAGGCGATGGCGAGGCTCCAGAAATGCGGCGGCGTCCACAGAAAGAGCACCACCGCGAGCGCCAGCGCCTCGGGCCCCGGCGCGGGCGACACCGCGGCGGCGCCGGCGAGTACGGCAAAGCTGCCCGCCAGCCCGCCGACGACGATGTTCCACCACGTGCGGCGCTTGAGCCACACCGTGTACACCACGCCGTAGGTGAAGGCGCCCAGGAACACGTAGAGCGCGGCGAGCGGGTTGGCCGCGACTGCGGCGGCGAGCACCGAGGCGGCGAGCATGGCGCCGATCAGCCACAGCCAGGCGGGTCCGTGCCTCAGCGCCCCGGTGACGAACGGCCGGTTGCGCGTACGGCCCATGCGCGCGTCGAGGTCTCGCTCGACGTACTGGTTGAACGCGCCGGCGGCGGCCGAGGCGACCAGCACCGCCAGCACCAGCACCGCCGTCGCGAGCGGCGCCGGCGCCGCGCCGTGCTCCACGACCAGACCGGCCGCGGCGGCGAAGGCGATGGCGACGCCGATCCTGAGCTTGAACAGGTTGAGGACCGATCTCACTTCAGCGGCCAGACCGTGGACAGGTACTTCCAGTTGATGAAGTAATAGAGGACGAAGGACACCAGGAACACCATCGCCAGCGCGAAGGTGCCGGGCGCCACCAGGCCGCCGGCGCCGGCGCTCGGATGGTGCGCGGCGATGGCGGCCGCCACCGGCTGCGGCGACGGGGCGATGCCGTCCCTGGCGCGTACATGCTGGAAGCCGGGCGTGGTGATCTTCTTGCCGAGGAACACCGACCAGACAGTGATCAGCAGGTACATGCCGCCGCCGACGATCGCGACCAGCCCGGCGATGCCGGCGAGCGCCATCATCAGCCAGGCCGCGCCCGGAAACTCGTACCCGAAGGCGTTGCCGGCGAAGCCGATGTCCCAGTGCCGGCGCGGCACGCCGAGCGTGCCGGCGCCCATCAGGAACAGCGACACGCCCATCATGGCGAGGCCGAAGACGTACGGCTGCCACTTGGCGAGCGTCGGGAAGGCGACCTCGCGGCGGAACAGCACCGGGATCAGGAAGTACGTGAGGCCCATGAAGGCGAGCGTCGTGCCCACCACCACGGTGGCGTGGAAATGCCCCGGCACGTAGATGGTGTTGTGGATGATGAGGTTCAATTGCTCGGTGCCCATCATCACCCCCGAAATGCCGCCGAGGAAGCCGAAGCCGATGAGCGACATGAACATCGAGGAGAACACCGGGTTGCCCCAGGGGGCCTTCCGCAGCCACTCGAACAGGCCATGCGTGTAGCCCTTTGCGCGCTGCGCCACCTCGATCGCCCCCGGCACCGTCAACCCGTGCACCATGGAGGCGAGGACCGCGAGGTACATGGCGTAGCTGGTATTGAAAATCTTCCAGTGCGAGGTGAGGCCGGGGTCGGTGAGCAGGTGGTGCGCGCTCGCCAGCTGCAGGAACAGGATGTACAGCAGGAACGCGCCACGGCTGACTTTCTCCGACAGGGGCTTGGCGCCGAACACGATCGCCGCTACCGCGTACCACACGGCGACGTGCGCGGCGACGTTGATCTGCTGCGAGGAGTGGCCGAAGGCCCACCACACGGTCTTGTACATCAGCGAATCGATGTGCTCGACCAGGCCCACCGACCAGAGGAAGGTGGGGATCAGGATGATCGCGCCGCTGGCGATGGTGAACACGGCAATGATGGCCGCGGTGATGGCGCCGAAGGTGACCAGCGGCACTGAGCCGTGGTAGGTGCGCTCGGCCTTGGCCACCATTAGAGTGCCGAAGAATACGAAGCAGGCGATGAGCGCTCCCACCGCGAACAGGATCAGCCCCAGGTAGAACGTGGGGTGCGCGCCCATCGGCGCGTAGGAGGTGAACATGACGCTGGAATCGCCCCGGAACACCGAGTAGTTGTTGACCAGCGCGCCGAGCACCATCAGCCAGAACCCGGCCCAGGCCATGCCCGGTGTGGCGAGCCGCGCCTTGAGCAGCGTCGAACTGGCGAAGTACAGCACCGCGATCTCGAAGAAGATGATCCAGAACACGAGCATGTTGAGCCCGTGCGCGGTGAGGAACTGGTAGAAGCGGTCGGCCGGCAGCAGGTGCACCGCCTGCCAGCGGGTGAGCACCACGCCGATGGCGAGCAGGCCGCCGATCAGCAGCGACACCGCCGCGGCGACCGCGTTCCAGCGCATCAGCTTCTCCGCGGGCTCGTGAAACACCAGCCCGCTCGACGGGCAGGTCCTGAACATCCGGTTCACGCTCATGACGGCTCCCTTACTTCACGACGTACAGGCGGCTCGCCATCGTGTGATGGTTGATGCCGCAGTACTCGTTGCAGATGATTGCGTAGGTGCCCGGGTTGGTGGGCGTCACAGTGACCACGTGCTCGTAACCCGGGTGCACCTGGATGTTGATGTTCTCGGGCTGCAGCGAGAAGCCGTGCAGCCAGTCCAGGGACATGAGGTGGATGCGTTACG
>JAOTWE010000176.1 GCA_029863065.1 Betaproteobacteria bacterium | reverse complement strand
GGATGGCCGAAAGCAGCGCGCCGAAGAACACCACCTGCGCCCAGAGCGGCGTGCGCTCGAGGATCAGGTTGGGCAGGATTCTCTGGATCTCGCGCTCGTCTTCGGCCTGGAACAGCTGTGCCATCGAGGGGTCGATCACCAGCGCCGCGTAGGCGATGAATATCGGCACGAAGGCGAAGCAGAAGTAAATGCCGGCGCCAGCGAGCGTGGCGCGCACGGCGGTCTTCTCGTTTTTCGCCGACGTCACCCGCTGGAACACGTCCTGCTGCGGTATCGAGCCGATGGCGAGCGTCATCCAGGCGGCGGCGAACCACAGCCATTCCCGGGCGCCGCCCTTGGGCCAGAATTCGAACCGGCCCGCCTCGAGCGCGGCGGACATCACCTTGCCGGTGCCGCCGGCCATGTCGCTCACCAACCAGGCGATGGCGCACAGACCCATCAGGATCACGACCGACTGGAACATGTCGGTCATGGCCACCGACCACATGCCGCCCCAGATGGTGTAGCCGAGCACGATCGCGCCGCCGATCACGATCCCGGTCGGCAGGTCGATGGCGCCGCCCGAGAGCACCGAGAACACGAGCCCGAGGGCGGTGAGCTGCGCCGAGGTCCAGCCCAGGTAGGAGGCGGTGATGGCGACGCTCGTCGCCACCTCGACCGGCTTGCTGTAGCGCTTGCGGTAGAAGTCGCCAATGGTGAGCAGATCCATGCGGTAGAACGCGCGCGCGAAAAACAGCGCCACCAACACCAGGCAGAACGATGCCCCGAAGGGGTCGGCGACGATGCCGTGCAGTCCGTCCCTGGAGAAGGTCGCCGACACCGAGAGCACCGTTTCCGCCCCAAACCAGGTGGCGAACACCGTGGCGGTCGTCATGGCGAAGGGCAGGCTGCGCCCGGCGACCAGGTAATCCCTGGAATTGTGCACGCGCTGCGCCGCCCACAGACCGATGCCGATGGTGACGGCGAGATACAGCAGCACGAACGTGATCAGCATCGCGCGGCAATGATAAACAAGATGAGCCCGGCGGCAAGCACCGCCACAAGCGCCGCCAGCAGCCGGTTGCGGCGCCGGTTCTGCTCTGCCAACTGCGCGAGCGCCTCGCGCAGCGCGCCGAGGCGGTCCTCGGCCAGCAGCCGATGCGCAAGCCGCGGCAGCTGCGGCAGCGTCGCCGCCCAGGTGGGCGCTTCCTGCCGCAGCGCGCGCACCAGGCTGCGCCAGCCGATCTGATCGCTCATCCAGCGCTCGAGGAAGGGCTTGGCCGTCTGCCAGAGATCGAGCTCGGGGTCGAGCGTGCGCCCCAGGCCCTCGATGTTGAGCAGCGTTTTCTGCAGCAGCACGAGCTGCGGCTGGATCTCGACGTTGAAGCGGCGCGAGGTCTGAAACAGTCGCAGGAGCAGCTTGCCGAAGTAGATCTCCTTCAGCGGCCGCGCGAAGATCGGCTCGCACACGGCGCGGATCGCGCCCTCGAAATCGTCGACGCGCGTGCCGGCGGGCACCCAGCCGGCGTCGAGGTGCGCCTGCGCCACGCGCCGGTAGTCGCGGTTGAAGAAGGCGAGGAAATTCTGCGCCAGGTAGTTCTTGTCCGTCTCGGTGAGCGTGCCCATGATGCCGAAATCGAGCGCGACGTACTTGCCCTCGTCGGTGACGAAGATGTTGCCCGGGTGCATGTCGGCATGGAAGAAGCCGTCGCGGAACACCTGCGTGAAGAAGATTTCGACGCCGGCGCGCGCCAGGCGCGGAATGTCCACGCCGCGCTCGCGCAGGCGTTCCACCTGCGACACGGGCGTGCCGTGCATGCGCTCCATGACCATCACGCGCTGGCTGCACCAGTCCCAGTACATGCGCGGCACGGCGAGCAGCGGCGAGTCCTCGAAGTTGCGCCGCAGCTGGCTGGCGCTCGCCGCCTCGCGCAGGAGATCCAGCTCCTCGCCGAGGTGGCGCGAGAATTCGGCCACCACCTCGCGCGGCTTCAGGCGCCGGCCGTCGGCCCACAGCCGTTCCATGAGCCACGCCGCGGTCTCGAGCAGCGCCACGTCGCGCGCGATGGCGCGCTCCACGCCCGGGCGCAGCACCTTGACCGCCACTTCGCAGCCGTCGTGCAGCGTCGCCAGGTGTACCTGCGCGATCGAGGCGCTCGCCACGGGCCCGCGCTCGAAGGCCGAGAATACCTCGTCGATCGTCTTGCCGATGCCGCGCTCGATTTCGGCGCGCGCCAGTTCCGGGGCGAACGGCGGCACGCGATCCTGCAGCTTCGCCAGCTCGTCGGCGATGTCGAGCGGCAGAAGGTCGCGGCGCGTGGAGAGCACCTGCCCGAACTTGACGAAGATGGGGCCGAGCGTTTCCAGGGCGCGGCGCAGGCGCTCCGCCCGGTCCGGGTCCGCGCCGCGCCCCAAGCGCGGCCAGAAGCGGTACAGGCGAAAGCGCAGCGCGACCCAGAGGATGCGCAGCAGCCGGATCATGAGAGGCGCTCGATGCGCTTTTCCAGCCGCTCCAGCGCGTCGCGCAGGCGCGCGATGTCGGCCGTCAGAGCGGCGTAGGCGGCGCGCGGCGCGAGCAGCCGCCCGTCCTCCTGCGCGTACTCCAGGAAGCCCTCGGCAAGCCGGCGCGCGGCATCGACCTGCCAGGCGGCGAAGTGGCACGCCAGCCCCGCCACGCGGTGGGCGGCCGCGTCGCCCACAAGCTTCGACAGGTCTTCCTCGGCGTCCCAGCGCAGATGCCGCGCGAGGTGCAGCACCTCCTGCGCCAGCTGGGCGTTGCCCTCGATGCCGACGGTACGCATGAGATGCTCCTCGCCGCGGAACAGTGCCGGCAGCGACTCGGGCTGCAGCGTGATGCTCAGGGTCGGCACGGTACCAGGCACGAGTCGGCCACCCTCGACGATGCTAAAGCGCAGCGCCGGCAGCGGCGGGGCGCGGAATTCGACCGTTTCGCCGGCAAACGGCGCAAGGCGCTCGCGCGCCCAGGCCTCGGCCTCGAGCAGCCGGTTCAGCGCCAGCACCAGTGGGGATTCCAGAGTCGCCATAAAAACAAAAGGGCCACCCTAAGGTGGCCCTTCGCGAGTATAGAGCGATCAGTGCATCAGCTGGATGCCGGCGAGCAGCCAGCCGCTCGAGCCGTCCGCAGGCTTTACGAGGCTCCACACCTCCTCGAAGCTCGCCGGCTCGGTGCCCGGGGTCTCACGCACCAGCCCCGAAAAGTGCACGCTCGCCCAGTGCCGGTCGTCCTCGGTGCCAACCTCGAGCAGATCGGCATTCAGCGTCACCACGTCGGTCAGCTGCCCGGCGTCGGCGCGCAGCGCTTCGAACATGCCGTTGGTCGTCACGTCGCGCAGCTCGTCCAGCCGGCCGCTGTCGTTCGCCATCTGCAGGCGGATGAAATTCTCCTTGGCGGCGCGCAGGAAACCCGCCACATCGAAGTCGGGCGGCACGTGCGCACGTGCCGGGCTGCCCGGAAAGCGCGCGTCGAACCCTACGGCCTGCGAGGGCGGCGGCGCAGCCACCGTCTCGCTGCCCAGGCCCGCGTATTGAAATGCAGACGGCGCGGCGCGCGGCGCGCGCAGCATGCGCACGAGGGCGAGCGCGACGAATGCCAGCAGGCCCAGCGCGACAACGGCGATTCCCAGCCACAACTTGCTCATGAAGCGTCGGCCCCTCTGCGCGTGCGCTACCCGGCGATGCTACCCCAGCTTGACGCCGCGATGCACGGCAGCGACGCCCGCGCTGAGGTTGAAATATTCGACCGCGGTGAAGCCGGCGCGTTCCATCATGGCGGCGAGCGCAGCCTGGTCCGGATGCATGCGGATCGATTCCGCGAGGTAACGGTAGGCGCCGCCGTCGCCGGCCACGCGCTCGCCGAGCCACGGCAGCACGCTGAAAGAGTAGAGCGCGTAGGGCTTTTCCAGCGGCTTCCACACCCGGGAGAACTCCAGCACCACCAGGCGTCCGCCGGGCCGCAGCACGCGCGCCATCTCGGCGAGCGCGGCCTCCTTGTGCGTCATGTTGCGCAGGCCGAAGGCGACGCTCACGCAGTCGAAGTGGCCGCCGGGAAACGGCAGGTGCTCGGCGTCACACTGAACCGCGGGCAGCCGGTAGCCGGCGTCGAGCAGCCGGTCGCGGCCGCGCGCCAGCATGCGGTAGTTGATGTCCGTGGCCCAGACCTCACCGGCGGGCCCCGCCCGGCGCGAGAACGCGCGCGCCAGGTCACCGCTGCCCGAGGCGATGTCGAGCACGCGCTCGCCGGGATGCACGCGCGCCACGCCGACGGCGAAGGCCTTCCACAGCCGGTGCAGGCCAAGCGACATCAGGTCGTTCATCAGGTCGTAGCGCGACGCAACGCGATCGAATACACGGCCGACATGAGCGCGCTTGTCTTGCTCGGGGACGCGCTCGTAGCCGAAATCCGTATTTGGCATAAGTGGGCGCCGGCTTACGCTACCGGCTTCCCCCAGCGGTCTCTAGCTGCTTCAAGTACGCAGCCCAGCGGGCGTCTTGCTCGAGACCCAGCTGGTAGAGGTAGTCCCACGAGTAGATGCCCGTGGCATGGCCGTCGGAAAACGTCGGCTGGATGGCGTACGAGCCGACCGGCTCGACCTCGCGGATGTCGATGTCGCGCTTGCCGACCTGGAGCACTTCCTGCCCCGGGCCGTGTCCTCGAACTTCGGCTGAAGGCGAGAAGACCCTCAGGTATTCATAGGGCAGCCGGAAGGCGCGGCCGTCGTCGAAGGCGATTTCCAGCACCCTCGATTTCTGGTGCAGCTTGATTTCGGTCGGCGCGGGCATCGCCGGGCGATGATACCTCGCCCCTTCTGCAACAATACCGTCACGAAACATTCTTAATATCGTCAACATGCCCGCCAATATCCTGCTGGTGGAGGACGAGCCGGCGATCCAGGAACTGATCGCAGTCAACCTCGAGCATGCCGGCCACCACGTAATCCGCGCCAAGGACGCCGAAGGGGCGCTGGGGGTCGTCAGGAGCGCCCTGCCGGACCTGCTGCTCATCGACTGGATGCTTCCCGGGATTTCCGGCCTCGCCCTGGCGCGGCAACTGCGCCAGGAGGAGCGCACCCGGCAGATTCCGATCATCCTGTTGACAGCGAGAGCCACCGAGGCCGACAAAGTGGCGGGCCTGGAGGCAGGCGCCGACGATTACGTGACCAAGCCCTTCTCACCGCGCGAGCTGCTGGCGCGAATCAAGGCAGTACTGCGGCGCCGGGCGCCGCAGATGACCGACGATCCGGTGGAGCTTGCCGGCCTGCGCCTCGATCCCGAGACGCACCGCGTGTTCGGCGCCCAGCGGGCGCTCGACCTCGGGCCTACCGAGTTCCGGCTGCTGCATTTCTTCATGACGCACGCCGAGCGCGTGCACTCGCGCGCCCAGCTCCTCGACCAGGTCTGGGGCGATCACGTGTTCGTCGAGGAGCGCACCGTGGACGTGCACATCCGCCGGCTGCGCAAGTCGCTGGAGCCCTCCGGCCACGACCGCCTGATCGAGACGGTGCGCGGCGCGGGCTACCGCCTGACCGCCAGCCCCGCTTGAACCCGGCCTGGGCCAGCGCGCTTGCGGTGGCGGTCGCGGCGGCGGCGGCGGGGCTTCTATGGGAATGGCGCGGCGTCGCCGCGGTGCTCGCGCTCGCACTGCTCTTTCAGGCCTCGCAGATCGCCGCGTTCCTGCGCTGGCTGCGCCGGCCCGCGCGCGACGCGCTGCCGGCCGGGCGCGGCCTGTACGAAGAGGCGTTCGCCACCCTGCACCGCCACCTCAAGGACCGCGACGAGGAGCGCGACCGGCTGCGCACGGCGCTGGCGCGCTTTCGCGACGCCGGGCGCGCGCTGCCCGACGGCGTGGTGATCCTCGACCGCAACTACCACATCGAGTGGGCGAACCCGACGGCGGCGCGCCACTTCAGCATCGATGCACGCCGCGACCTCGGCCAGCCGGTAGCCAACTTCCTGCGCCATCCCGATTTCATCGCCTGGCTCGAGGCGGGCGATTTCCGCGAGCCGCTCACGCTGCGCGGCGCGCGCGGCGACGCCGTGCTGCTGGTGCGCCTGATCGCGTTCGGCGACGAGCAACAGCTGCTCAATTCGCGTGACATCACGGCGCAGGAAAAGCTCGAGACCATGCGGCGAGACTTCGTCGCCAACGTCTCGCACGAGCTGAAGACGCCGGTCACCGTGCTCTCGGGCTTCGTCGAGACGCTGAGCGACGCGCAAATCGAGATGAGCGCGGCGCAGCGCGAACGCTATCTCGGCCTGATGGCCGAGCAGGCGCGGCGCATGCAGCAGCTGATCGAGGACCTGCTCACGCTCTCGGCGCTCGAATCGAGCCCGGCGCCCGCAGACGAGAAGGGCATCGATATGCGGCCGTTGGTCGACCAACTCGCCGGCGAGGCGCGCGCGTTGTCGGCCGGCCGGCACAACGTGTTGGCACACGTCGAACCCGGCGGCCGGCTCGCGGGCAGCGCGCGCGAGCTGCACAGCGCGTTCTCCAATCTGGTGTCGAACG
>JAOTWE010000175.1 GCA_029863065.1 Betaproteobacteria bacterium | reverse complement strand
GGAATCGCCGCCCACTGCACCCCGGACAGATCGAAGTCGCTGATCCGCCTGCCGTCCACCAGCACCAGGGTGTTCTGCGGGCCCGTAATGCCGAAACCCCGGAGATCGATCGCAGTTCCGGCCGCGTTATTGCCGAAAAAATCGCGCATCGTGATTCCGGACTGTTCGGCAAGCAGCTCGGGCAACGTACGCGCGGCGCTGCGCTCGATATCCGCGGCGTCCAGCACGGTGATGCTGGCGGGCAGGCGGCGGACCTCTTCAGGAAAACGCGTGGCGTTGATGACGACCGCGTCGTTCGATTGCGCGAGCGCCGCCGGCGCGAGCGCGGCGAGCAGCGCGAAGACTGCGGAACGCATGATGAAGCCCTCCCCGGCGTCATCCCCGACGCCCACTAGCGGTGCAGAAAAACCGCAAGGCCGGTCTCCGGACTCGCGAGTGGCGCCGGAACTTCGCGCCGGGCATGCCGCCTTCCCGTGGCTGGCTTCCCACAGTGGCCGGGTGGCACGCCCCCTCGCCTACCGTTGCGGGGGCAGTACAGGAGTTGCGGGCCACCGACATCCTGGCCGCGCACCTGTTTCCCGTTTCATCCTCGCGCAGCGAATCTGCGCGAAGACACCTTGCAGCTGACTACGCGAGCGATTATACAAACCGGCATGGCGCGCGCAATGCTTGGCGTTCTCCTGCTCGCGGCTTGCGCCGCGCACGCCGAGGTGCGCGTGACCGACGACTACGGCAGGCCGGTGGTGCTCGCCTCGAGCGCCCGGCGCGTGGTGAGCCTCGCGCCGCATCTCACCGAGCTGATGTACGCCGCGGGCGCCGGCGAGCACATGGTCGGCGCCGTGCAGTACAGCGACTATCCGCCGCTGGCGCGGGGCTTACCGCGCATCGGCAGCGAAGCCGCCATCGATCTCGAAGCGCTGGTGGCACTCAGGCCCGACCTCGTCGTCGCCTGGCCCAACGCCGGCAGCGCGCGCGTGGTGGAGCGCATCGCCGCGCTCGGCATCCCGGTGTTCCGTTCCGAGCCGCGGGAGCTCGAGGACATCGCGCGCACGCTGGAGACCCTCGGCCGCCTCGCCGGGACTGAAGCGGTGGCAAAGGCGGCGGCGCACGCGTTTCGCGCACGCGCGGCTGACATCGCTCGGCGCTACGCCTCGCGCCCAACAGTGCGCGTCTTCTACCAGGTCTGGGACCGACCCCTGATCACGGTCAACGGCGAGCATGTCATCTCCAAGGTGATGCGCCTGTGCGGGGGCGAGAACGTCATGGTGGACCTGCCGGCGCTCGCACCGGAAATCGATCGCGAGCGGGTATTGCGCGCCGATCCCGAGGCCATCGTGGCGAGCGGCGCGGCCGGCGAGCGCCCGCCCTGGCTGGACGGCTGGCGGGCCTTCCCCGGGCTGGCCGCGGTGCGCGGCGGCCATCTCTACGCCGTCCGACCCGAGCTACTCCAACGGCATACCCCCCGGCTCCTCGACGGCGCCGAGGAACTTTGCCGCATTCTGGAGACGGTCAGGGCAGGGCGACGTGCGCGCTAACACTTTCTGAGGAAGCACATTCAGAACCGCCCCTTATTTCTTGACGCAGTGGTGATTTTCGAACATAGTTTGCCGCGTGGAGGCGGAGCTCAATTCGCTCGAGTCCAAGGTCGCGCAGTTCGTCGGACTGTGCGAGCGCCTGCGCGCCGAGAACATCTCTCTGCGCCAGGAGCTGGCCGCTGCCCGCAACGACGCCAAGCGCCTGAACGAGAAGATCGACGGCGCGCGCGCCAAAGTCGAGCAACTGCTCACGCGCCTGCCCGAGTGAGCGCCCCCGAAAAGCGCGCAGCCGACGGCGCGAAGACCATCGAAGTCACGCTGCTCGGGCGCAGCTACCGCGTCGCCTGCAGTGACGATGAGCGCGAGGCGCTGCTGCAGGCCGTGGCCTACCTCGAAGGCAAGATGAACGAGATCAAGCAGGCCGGCAAGGTCGCCGGCACGGAGCGCATCGCCGTCATGGCGGCGCTCAACGTCGCGCACGAACTCCTCAGCATGCGCCTCGGCGAAGGCTTTGACTTGGGGGAAGCCAAGCGTAGAATCTCCGTGATCGAGGCGGCGCTGGAAGCGGCGCTGGCAAAACAGGAAAAGCTGTTCTAGCAGTAGCGGCGTTTTCCGGGGCGATTGGCTCCGGCCCGATGTCCCCTGCTGTGTTCGACCGGGCTCATATTTCCGAACCGATAGCTTCCTAAGGTTGCAGACCCTAGCGTCACTGTTGTGATCGTCCCGCCTTCGGGTGCCGGACGAACCTGAGGTGACCGGCAAGCGACCACCCTGATTAAGCACAGGGTTCGGGAGCGAGCCCACCGGCACAAGCGGGGGGCCACCCTTTCATGCATTATTGGCTGATGAAATCCGAGCCCGACGAGTGCTCGATCGATGACGCGCTCGCTGTGCCGGGTGGCATCACGTCCTGGAGCGGGGTGCGCAACTATCAGGCGCGCAATTTCATGCGCGACGCCATGCGTATCGGCGACGGCGTGCTGTTTTACCACTCCAGCTGCCCCGAGCCCGGCATCGCCGGCCTCGCCGAGGTCGCCTCGGCCGCCTGCCCCGACCCGTCGCAATTCGATCGTCGCAGCGATTATTACGACGCGAAGTCCAAGCGCACGGCGCCCCGCTGGATCATGGTGGACGTGCGCGCGCTGCGCAAAACGCGGCTCGTGCCGCTTGCCGAGCTGCGCCGCCAAAAGGCATTGAAAAAAATGTGGCTGTTGCGGCCCGGCAGCCGGCTGTCCATTACCCCGGTGAGCGCCGCAGAATGGCGGCACATCACCGAAAAACTCCTGTGACGAACGACGCGCTGCTGCGCGCGCTCGAGCGCCAGCCCACCGACTACACGCCGGTGTGGCTCATGCGCCAGGCCGGACGCTACCTCCCCGAATACCGCGCTACGCGCGAGCGCGCCGGCAGCTTCCTCGCGCTGGCGAAATCGCCTGCGCTCGCCGCCGAAGTGACGCTGCAGCCGCTGGAGCGATTCGCGCTCGATGCGGCGATTCTCTTTTCGGACATCCTCACCGTGCCGGACGCGATGGGCCTCGGCCTGCATTTCGCCGACGGCGAGGGACCGCGCTTTGCGCGGCCCTTGCGCGACGAGGCCGCGATCCGCGCCCTCGCCGCGCCGGATCCCGCCGACCAACTGCGCTACGTGATCGATGCGGTGCGCGAAATCCGCAAGGCGCTGGCCGGGCGCGTGCCGCTCATCGGCTTCGCGGGCAGCCCGTTCACCCTCGCCTGCTACATGGTGGAAGGCGCGGGCAGCGACGACTGGCGCGCGCTGAAGACGATGCTCTACGCCCGACCCGACCTGCTGCATCGCATCCTCGAGGTCAACACGCGGGCGGTCACCGACTACCTCAACGCGCAGATCGACGCCGGCGCGCAGGTTGTGATGCTCTTCGACACCTGGGGCGGGCAACTGAGCCACGCCGGTTACGAAGAGTTCTCGCTCGCTTACTCTCGGCGCATCCTTTCCGGCCTAAGGCGCGAAAGCGGCGGGCGCAAGGTGCCCTCGATTCTGTTCACCAAGGGCGGCGGCGCCTGGCTGGAGGCGATGGCGGCAAGCGGTTGCACCGCGGTCGGGCTCGACTGGACGGTCGATCCAGCCGCGGCGCGCGCGCGCGTCGGCACGCGCGTCGCATTGCAGGGCAATCTCGATCCCGCGGCGCTGTTCGCGCCGCCCGACGCGGTGCGCAGGGAGGTGCGGCGCGTGCTCGACGCGTTCGGGCCTGCGCCTGGCCACGTCTTCAATCTCGGTCACGGCATCTCGCAGCACACACCGGTGGAAAGCGTCGCCGCGCTCGTTGACGAAGTGCGCACTTACAGCCGCAGGCTGCGTGGCGCCGCGCGATCAAACCCTTGACTTATGCACAAAGGCGTGTTCTCCCTTTCTAGAGGGTGCATTTTTTGAGATTCCAATCGATGTATCACGCAACACGCTGAATTTGTTATCTAAAATGGTCTTTAAGACCATCGGCTCCGAGACAGACTCATAGTGACGGCCCCGTATGCCGGCGGTATGACCGGCTTATTCACATTGTTATCCACACCCCCGGCGCGCTGGGAAAATGCCTTTATGCGGCAATGCTTACGGACGCAATCGCGATGCGCCGGATCAACTCGAAAAAGTAAACCTTTGCGCACCTTTTGGATTTCATTGCCGAAAAAAGCCGCATGCCTCCGGCGATGAAGGTCCTGCGCGTCGCGCTGGACGTGCCGTTGGCGACGTTGTTCGACTATGCGGTCGCCGAGGATGTCGATGCGCGCGTCGGCGATCGCATCGTGGTGCCCTTCGGCACGCGCTCGCGCGTCGGCGTGGTGGTCGAGGAGGGCGATAGCAGCGCGATTGCCGCCGACAAGCTGAAGCGAGTGACGCGCGTGCTTGAGGACGCGCCGCGACTGCCGTCGCAATGGCTGGAACTCATGCGCTTCCTTGCCGCCTATTACCAGCGCCCGCTCGGCGAGACCGTCATCGGCGCCTTGCCACCCCGCTTGCGCTCGCTCAAGCCGCTGCCGAAGAAAGTGCGCGAGCCCGCTGCGGCACAGACCCCTTCGGCGCGCTTCGTCTCGCATCATGAGCCCAGCGCGGCGCAGGTCCATGCCATCGAGCGCATCGGCACTGCGCTTGGCGCATTCCGGGCCTTCCTGCTGCACGGTGTGACCGGCAGCGGCAAGACCGAGGTCTACCTGCGCCTCATCTCGCGGGTGTTGGAACTGGGCGGCCAGGCGCTGGTGCTGGTGCCCGAGATCAGCCTCACGCCGCAACTCGAGGCACGCTTTCGCTACGCGTTCCCAGAGGCGCGAATCGCCCTGCTGCACAGCGCGCTGCAGGATGTCCCGCGAACCGCCGCGTGGCTCTCCGCGGCGCGCGGCGAAGCGGGCCTCGTCCTCGGCACGCGCCTTGCAACGCTCACGCCGTTGCCAAAGCTCGCCCTGGTAGTGGTGGATGAAGAGCACGACACCTCATTCAAGCAGCAGGAAGGGTTGCGCTACTCGGGCCGTGACGCCGCGGTGGTGCGCGCCAAGCTCTCCGGTTGCCCGGTCGTGCTCGGCACGGCGACGCCGTCGCTCGAGACCTGGCAGAACGCCCTGGAAGGCCGTTACGAGCGCGTGACGCTGCCCGAGCGTGCCGTGCCGGGCGCGCGCATGCCGGCGGTGCGTACCGTCGACCTGCGCCGCGAGAGTATCGAGCATGGCTTCGCGCCGAGTCTGCTCGCCGCGATCGGCGAGCGCCTGCCGCGGGGCGAACAAAGCCTGGTGTTCATCAATCGGCGCGGCTACGCCCCGGTGCTGGCCTGTCATGCCTGCGACTGGACCGCCGGCTGCACGCGCTGCACCGCGCGCATGGTCCTGCACCGGGTCGGCCATTGCCTGCGCTGCCACCACTGCGGCGACGAAGCGCCCGTGCCGCGCGCCTGCCCGACCTGCGGCAATGTCGACCTGAAAGCGATGGGGCGCGGCACGCAGCGCGTCGAGGAGACCCTGGCGGTGCGCTTTCCCGGCGCGCGCATCGTGCGCATCGATCGCGACAGCGCGCGCCGGCGCAGCGAGCTCGCGCGCACGCTGGAAGGCATCGCCCGCGGCGAGGCCGACATCCTGGTGGGCACCCAGCTCCTCGCCAAAGGACACGACTTCCCGCTGCTCACGCTGGTGGGCGTGCTGGACGCCGACAGCGCGCTCGTGTCGACCGACTACCGCGCCGCCGAGCGGCTCTACGCGACGCTGGCGCAGGTGGCCGGGCGCGCCGGCCGCGCCAAGCATGCGGGCGAAGTGCTGGTGCAGACGCGCTATCCGCGGCATTCGCTCTATGCCGCCCTCGCCAGCCACGATTACGCGTCGTTCGCGGCCGCGCAGCTCGCCGAGCGCGAGAGCGCCGGGTTTCCGCCCTTTGTGCACGAGGCGGCGCTGCGCGCCGAGGCCGCCAAGCTTGCGCAAGCAATGCAGTTCCTCGCCGACGCCGCACGCCTCGTGCCGGTGCCCGAGGAAATTCGCATCTATGACCCGGTGCCGCACGTCATCACCCGGCGTGCCGACCTCGAGCGGGCACAGCTGCTCGTGCAGTCGGCTTCACGCCCCGCGCTGCAGGAATTCCTGCACGCCTGGAACGAGCGCCTGTTCGCCGCCGCACCGCGCAGCGTGCGCTGGCACCTGGACGTCGACCCCATCGAGTTCAGCTAAATGGGGACAGTCCCCATTTATAATTCGCGCCCTTTCATGGACATCAAAGCACACCTCGCCTCGCTCCTGCGCGCCGCACTAACCCGCGTGGCGCCCGATGCGGCGGACGCGGAGGTGCTGATCGAGCGCCCGCGCGATCCCGCGCACGGCGATTTCGCCTGCAACGTGGCGCTGCAGCTCGGCAAGCGCCTGAAGCGCAACCCGCGCCGGCTCGCGGAGCAACTGTTGGCCGCGGTCGCCGCCGATCCGTATGTCGCCAGGCTGGAAGTCGCGGGTGCGGGCTTCATCAACATTCGCCTCACGCCGCGCACCGGGCACGAAGCCGTGGCGCGCGTACTGCAGCAGGGCGCAGCGTACGGCAGGGCGAAGACCCCTCGCGCGCCCAGAACGATGGTCGAATTCGTGTCGGCAAACCCCACCGGCCCGCTGCACGTCGG
>JAOTWE010000174.1 GCA_029863065.1 Betaproteobacteria bacterium | reverse complement strand
GCCTGGTGCAGGCACTCGAAGCAGGCCTGGATGCGCGACACGGCTAGAGCTCGAGGCCCGCGCGCGCGGCGACGGTCTGCATGTCCTTGTCGCCGCGGCCGGAAAGGTTGACGAGCAGAATGCGGTCCTTGGCCAGCGTGGGCGCGATCCGCACCGCATAGGCCACCGCATGCGCTGATTCCAGCGCCGGAATGATGCCTTCGAAGTGGCAAAGGTCGCTAAAGGCGCGCAGCGCGTCTTCGTCCGTGACGGCGACGTACTCGGCGCGGCCCGAATCCTTCAGCCAGGCATGCTCGGGTCCCACGCCCGGATAATCCAGCCCCGCCGACACCGAATGCGTCTCGGCGATCTGGCCGTTGGCGTCCTGCAGGAGGTAGGTGCGATTGCCATGCAGCACGCCGGGCTTGCCGGCGCAAAGCGAAGCCGCGTGCCGGCCGGTTGCCAGCCCCTCGCCGGCGGCCTCCACGCCGACCAGCCGCACGTCCTGCAGATCGATATACGGATGAAAGATGCCCATTGCGTTGGAGCCGCCGCCGACACAGGCGATCACCGCGTCGGGCTGGCGTCCGGCGATCTCGGGCATCTGTCGTTTGCACTCCTCGCCGATCACCGACTGGAAATCGCGCACCATCATCGGATAGGGATGCGGGCCGGCGACCGTGCCGATGATGTAGAACGTGTTGTCGACGTTCGTGACCCAGTCGCGCATGGCTTCGTTCAGGGCATCCTTGAGCGTTTTCGAGCCCGATTCCACCGGCACGACGCTCGCCCCCAGCAGCTTCATGCGGTAGACGTTCTGCACCTGGCGCTTGATGTCCTCCGCGCCCATGTACACCACGCACTGCATGCCGTAGCGCGCGGCCACCGTGGCGCTGGCCACGCCGTGCATGCCGGCGCCGGTCTCGGCGATGATGCGCGGCTTGCCCATGCGCCGCGCGAGCAGCGCCTGGCCGATCGTGTTGTTGATCTTGTGCGCGCCGGTGTGATTGAGATCTTCGCGCTTGAGGTAGATTTGCGCGCCGCCGAGCATCTCCGACCAGCGCCGGGCGTGGTACACCGGGCTCGGCCGCCCGACGTAGTGCTTGAGATCGTGCTGGAACTCTGCCGCGAACGCCGGATCGCTCCGCGCCGCCCGATAGGCCGCGAGCAGCTCGTCGAGCGCGTGCGTCAGCGTCTCGGCGACAAACACGCCGCCGTACGGGCCGAAGTGCCCGCGCGCGTCGGGCAAGTCATGCATCTGCATTTCTGACCTCTGCGATGAACGCTGCCATGCGGGCGGCGTCCTTGATGCCTTTGGCCGATTCCACGCCGCTGGACACGTCCACCGCCCAGGGCCGCACACGCTGCACGGCCGCGGCGATGTTGTCCCGCGTCAGGCCGCCCGAGAGCACCAGCGGCCGCTCCAGCTTCGCCGGCACCAGCGACCAGTCGAAGCTCGCGCCGACGCCGCCATACTCCTCGACGTGCGCATCGAGCAACCAGCCGCGCGCCGCAGAAAATGGCTGCAGGTATTCTAGCAAATCGACGCCTGGCGACACGCGGCACGCCTTGATGTACGGCAATCCGAACTGGCTGCAGAACTGCGGCGTTTCCTCGCCGTGAAATTGCAGCATCGACGGATGCACGCGGCCGATGACCTGCGCCACCTGCGCCGCGTCGGCATTGACGAACAGGGCCACGGTCTGCACGAACGGCGGCAGCGCGCCACCAATGTCGCGCGCGCGCTCCACGCTCAGGAATCGGGGGCTGGGAGGATAGAACACCAGGCCGATGGCATCGGCGCCGGCCTCGGCCGCCGCCACCGCGTCATCGGGGCGCGTGATGCCGCAGATCTTGACGCGCGTCCTCATGGCAGGGCCGGGACGCTCAGGATCCCCCGCTCCAGGGCCGGCAATCCCCACTGCTTTGCGTATTCCACGCGTTCCAGGTAGAGGCCTTCGGCGGCAAACGTAGGCGCAGCGCGGCCGCGATCGCGCGCCGCCAGTACCTCGCCCGCCCACTGGGGCGAGTGCCGGCCATTGCCGACATAGACCAGCGTGCCGACGATGTTGCGCACCATATGGTGCAGGAACGCGTTGGCGCGCAGTACGAAATCGATGCGCTCGCCGCGCGCCTGCACTTCCAGCGCGTGCAGCGTGCGCACCGGTGATTTCGCCTGGCACTCGGAGGAGCGGAACGCCGAGAAGTCGTGCTCGCCCACGAAGTGCTGCGCGGCTTCGCGCATCGCCGCGACGTCGAGCGGCGTGTGGTACCAGCCGGCGTGGCGCGCCGCGAGCGCCGGGCGCACCGGCCGGTTGAGCAGTACGTAGCGGTAAGTGCGCGCAACCGCGCAATAGCGCGCATGAAAATCGCCGGCCACCGCCATCGCCCACTGCACCGCTATGGAATCGGGCAGGAGCGCGTTCGCCCCACGCACCCATGCGCTTTCGGGGCGCGACGCCTCGGTGTCGAAATGCACCACCTGCTCGCGGGCGTGCACGCCGCGATCGGTGCGGCCGGCACAGGTCACCTGCACGGCGGCGCCGGCAATTCCCGTGAGCGCGGCCTGCAATGCGTCCTGCACGGTGCCGCCCCCGGGCTGCGTCTGCCAACCGAGGAAGCGGCTGCCGTCGTATTCCAGTGCGAGCGCGAATCTCATGCGCAGGAAATGAAGCCGGCACCCGGTGCGGCTTGGCCGGGGAAGATCGGCGAGCTCGTCAGCCCAGCTTTGCCAGCAACTGGTTCGCCTGCCCCTGCTGCGCTGCGTCGCCTTCGCGCAGCACCTCGTTGAGCAGTTCGCGCGCCCCGTCCTTGTCGCCCATCTCCTCGTACGCCTTCGCCAGGTCGAGCTTGGTGGCGATCTCCTGCCACTTCGGATCCGCCTGCGCATCGCCCGTCGCCGCCCCTTCGCCGGGCATGCCGAGGTCCAGGCTGATCGCCGAGAGATCCATGGGTGGTGCCGCGGCCGGCGCCGCCTCCTGCGTATCGCTGCCACCCAGGTTCAGATCGAAATCCAGACCCCCACCCCCGGAAGGCGCGGGCGCGGGTGTCGCCTCGGGCGCCGCGCCGGGCAACTGCAAATTGAGGCCGCCGCCGGTTCCGGCCGGCTGCTCCGAGCCACCTCCCAGGTCGAAATCCAGTCCGCTCGAGGCGGCCTTCGCTTCCTGCGAGTCCAGCACCAGGGTGCCACTCGGGGCGAAATCGCTCTTTGGGTGCGACCCGGTCGTGCCGCCAAGATCCAGGTCGAGCGCCGGCGTCGCCTCCGCAGCAGGCTGGGCGCTGCTGCCGCCGCCGATGTCGAAGTCCACCGACGGTACCGGTGCCGCCGCTGCTGGCGCTACCGCGGCAGCGGCAACAGGCACGACGCCCGCAGTGCCGCCGTACAGGCCGTTGCCCGGATCGACGGACCGCCCCAGTAACATCGCCTTGTCCCAATCGGGACCCGTGCCGCCGGTCACGCCTTTCAGCTTGAGCGCGATGGGCTCAAACGACTGCGCGTCGCGCCGGTTGGCGTAGATCTCGAGCAGTTTCGCCATCACCGGGACACGGTTCGCATCCCTCTGCAACGCTTCCCTCAGGATTTCTTCGGCCTGTGCATCGCGGCCGTACGCCATGTAGACGTCGGCCTCGGCGATCGGATCGACGTCATCGGCGTCCATGCCGCCCATCGGCGCCTGGCTGACCGAGGAGGGCGCCACGCTCGCCGGCGCCGCCGCGGCCGCCGCCGTCCCCGCGAGCACCGGCTCGACCGCCGTTGGTTCGAGGACGCTGTCCTGGAACTTACTTACGGACTTTTTCTTACGCTGCCACGCCCAGGCGCCGTAGCCCCCGAGCAGCAACACGACCCCCCCCAGGCCGGCGAGCGCGATCGGATTGTCGAGGATGTCGTCCAGCAGGCCGGGTTCGGCAAGCGGCGGCAGCGCCATCGGCCGCGGCTTGGGCTTGGCGGCGGCCGCTGGAGGCGGCGGCGCCGGCTGCGCTGCCTGCTGCGCCACGGGCTTGGGCGCTTCGGGCGGTGTGGGTGCCGCGGGCGCCGGGCTAGGTGCGGCGGGCTTCGCTTCCGGCGCGCTCGCGGCTTGCGGCGCCGGCGCCGGCTTTGGGGGTTCAGGCGCCTTGGCTGCGGGCGCCGCAATGGGCGCGGGCGCCGGCTTGGCGACGGCCTTCTGCTGCATCTGCGCCAGCTGCTGGTTGCGGATTTCCAGCAGCTTCTGCAGATCGCTGACGTTCTTCTCCAGTTCGGCGACGCGCGATTGCGCTTCCTGCAGCGCCCGATCGCGTGCGGCGAGGTCGTCCCCGCGCGCGGCTTTTGCCGCCGGCGCGCCCGGCTTCTTGGCATCGGCCTTCGAGAGCTTCAACTGATCCGTGGCGGGTGCCGGCTTCGGCTCCGCCGGCTTTGCCGTGATCTGGCCGGCAGCGCTGCGCTCCGCCGGCAGCGACGCCGCCGACGCGGTGGCCACGGCCATGCCCAGGCGGCTGCGGTATTCGGCGAAGTCCGCATGCTGCGCGATCACCAGGCGGTTGGCATCCTGCACGTCGACCGCGGCCGCCGTTTCCGCGTCGGGGATGTTGAGAATGCGCCCGGCGCGCACCAGGTTGATATTGCTGTTGATGAAGGCGTCCTCGTTCGCGCGCTGCAGGGCGATCAGCATCTGGTGGAAAGTCACGCCCTGCGGCCGGTACTGCAGTGCGATCTCACCCAGCGTGTCGCCCTTCTTCACCTCGTAAGTCTGGTCACCCGGCGAAGGCTGCGCGGCAGCGGTGGCGGGCTGCGCTTCGGCGGCAGGCGCAGGCTGCGCTTCGGCGGCAGGCGCAGGCTGCGCTTCGGCGGCAGGCGCAGGCTGCGCTTCGGCGGCAGGCGCGGGCTGCGCTTCGGCGGCAGGCGCAGGCTGCGCTTCGGCGGCAGGCGCAGGCTGCGCTTCGGCGGCAGGCGCGGGCTGCGCTTCGGCGGCAGGCGCGGGCTGCGCTTCGGCGGCAGGCGCGCGCGTCGCTTCCGCGGCAGGCGCGGACTCCGCGGCTGGCGGTGCCGCAATGGCCGCCGGCTTGGTTTCTTCGGCCACTGGCGCCGCCGGCGGAGTAACAGGAGCGGCTGGCGCAGCAGGCGCAGCGGTTTCCGCAGGCGCGGTCGCGGGCGCGACCGCCATGGGCTGCGGTTTGATGCCCTGGTATCCCGGAGGATCGAGCAACACCGTGTATTCGCGCACGAACAGTCCGGTGGCCCAGCGCAATTCCACCAGCAGATCGACGAACGGTTCATTGACCGCCTGGCGCGTGCTGACGCGGATGATGGGTCGCCCGTCGCGCTTGTCGAGCGTGAATTGAATTCCGGTCAGCGCCGGATTGAAGTCGATGCCGGCCTGTGCGAACGCGTTGCCCGAGGCCAGGCGTGCTTCGAGCGAGGACTCTTCGCCGGGCTGCAGCGAGACAATTTCAATTTCGGCACGCAGCGGCTGGCCCAGGAAGGACTGCACGCTCAACCGGCCGAGGCCCGCCGCCTGCGCAAACATTGGCAACAACAACACCGCTGCCGAGGCGAGTCGAAGCAACGCGACCGGTTTAATCACCCGCACCACCCTGAGTCATTCTTATCGACTGAGTACCATAACATCATGACGTTAGGCCTGCAAGCTGAGACATTTTCTCGGTTTTTCCGCCACTGGCCTCAGGTTGCAGGGAATTCCTATGCCCGGACGCCAGCGTCCAGAAGGATACGCAACATGCGGCGCAGGGGCTCGGCGGCGCCCCATAGGAGCTGGTCGCCGACAGTGAACGCGGCCAGGTAGTCCCCGCCCATCGGCAGCTTGCGCAGCCTGCCGACCGGCACCGAGAGCTTGCCCGTCACCGCAGCCGGCGTGAGCTCCGCCAGGGATTCATCGCGACGATTGGGGACCACGCGCACCCATTCGTTGCCTTCCGCGACGATGCCTTCGATTTCGTCCAGGGGCACGTTCTTGCGCAGCTTGATGGTGAGCGCCTGGCTGTGGCAGCGCATTGCGCCCACGCGCACGCAGATGCCGTCGACCGGTATCGGCCGCTCGCTGCGGCCGAGGATCTTGTTGGTCTCCGCCTGCCCCTTCCACTCCTCGCGGCTCTGACCGTCGCCGAGGTCCTTGTCGATCCACGGCAGGAGACTACCCGCCAGCGGGTGGCCGAAGTTCGCCTTGGGCAGTGCGCCGTTACGCAGCACAGCGGCGATACGCTGGTCGATGTCGAGCGCCGTTGCCGCCGGGTCCGCGAGCGCGGGCTTCGCCGCTTCGCCCAGGCGGGCGAACTGCTCCGCCAGCTCGCGCATGTTGGCGGCGCCCGCGCCCGAGGCCGCCTGGTAGGTCATGCAGGTCATCCACTCGACGAGATCGCGCTGGAACAAGCCCGCCATGCCCATCATCATCAGGCTGACGGTGCAGTTGCCGCCGATGTAGTCGTGCACGCCCGCGGCAATCGCGCGCTCGATCACGGGCATGTTGACGGGGTCGAGGATGATGACCGCGTCGTCCTTCATGCGCAGGGCGCTCGCTGCGTCGATCCAGTATCCCTTCCAGCCGGCGGCGCGCAATTTCGAATAGACCTCGTTGGTGTAGTCGCCGCCCTGGCAGGCGATGATCACCGGCAGCGTCTTGAGGGCCGCGATGTCGGTGGCGCTTTGCACCGGGCCCGTGTCCTTGCCAATGGCCGGCCCGTTGCCGCCCGCCCGCCACG
>JAOTWE010000173.1 GCA_029863065.1 Betaproteobacteria bacterium | reverse complement strand
GGGCGCGCGCGCGGAATGGCGGTGCCGTTCACGGTGGCGACGGGCCCGGCTGCCGACGGCTTGGCGGCGCCGGTCTGCTGGGCGAGCGCCGGGAGCGCGAGGCTGGCGGCCGCCGCGATAGCGAGAATTCGGGATTTCATGGCAATGCCTTTCAGAACAAGAGGGGAATCGGGCGCCATTATGCGCCCGCGCCTGGTTCGCCCGGGGCGCGCGCCTGGATGGCAAGAGCGTGGATCGGGTGCTGCATGAGTTCGCCGAGCGCCTGGTAGACCATGCGGTGGCGGGCGACGGTCGACTGGCCGGTGAAGGCGCGCGCGACGATCGTCAACCGCCAGTGGGTGCCGCCGCCGGGCGCGTAGCCGGCGTGGCCGCGGTGGCGCTCGCTTTCGTCCTCGAGCTCGAGCAATTCGGGCTGCAGGGTCGCCAGGCGCGCGCGAATCGACGCCTCGGTGCTCACTTCCTGCTCCCGGACCCGTCCATGTCTTCCATGTACCTGTACAGGACCAGAACCTGCGCGCCGATGAACAGCAGCATGAATCCGGTCAGGCCCCAGAGCTTGAACTGCACCCAGAAATGCAGGCTGAAGTTGTTGGCGATGTAGAGGTTCAGTATTCCCATGAAGACGAAGAATAGGACCCAGGCGACGTTGAGGTAGTTCCAGATGCGCGTCGGCGCCGTGAATCCCTTCTCCATCATGAGGCGCACGAGGTTCCTCTTGGCGACGACCGGCGCCAGTGCCAGGACGGCGGCAAATATCCAGTACAGCGCCGTCGGCTTCCACTTGATGAACCGCTCGTCCTTCAGGAACAGGGTCAGGCCGCCCAGTATCAGCACCAGCACCGTGGAGACGAGCAGCATGCGATCGATCCTGCGGTGGCGAAACCAGACATAGGCCAGCTGCGCGACCGAGGCGGGGATGATCACGGCGGTCGCGATGTAGATGTTGTCGGTCCACACATAGGTGGCGACGAACAGGATGACCGGGAACAGGTCGAAAAGGAACTTCATTTGGGGCGGCGAATTCTACCAGTGCGCGATATCGCCCAGCGCCGCGACGCGCGCCCGGCCTACCATCGCCGCGAGCGGCGCGAGCTCGGCGGGGCTTTCGCCCACCGCCAGCGCGAGATGCGTGGCGTCGGCGAGCGGCTGGCCGAAGGTCGCATCGACCGGCCGCCAGCCCGCGTTCTCGATCCACACCTCGTTCCATGTGTGGTACAGGAATCCGCCCTGCTCGGCCACGTACACCACGCCGTTCACCACGCGCGTCGGCAACTGGAGCGCGCGCGCAAGCGCCGCGAACAGGTAGGCGTGGCCCTGGCATTCGGCGCGCCGCTCGCGCAACACGTCGGTGGCCGAGAACGCGTCCACCGCCTCCTTGGCAATGTTGGCTTCGATCCAGGCGAGCAGCCGCTCGATCTTCGCCTGCGCACCGCGGGCGTCGCCGGCGATGGACTGCGCCAGATCGAGGAAGCGGCGCTCGTTGCTCGGCGCCGCAAGGCTCGCTCGCAGGTAGCCTTGCGCCTGCTGCGCGTCGCCGGGTTCGTGTGGCGAGCGCCGGTCAATGCGGCAGGCGAGCCGCGAGCCGTCGCGCGAGCAGCGCTGCCCGCCCGCGCCCGGCATCTCGAGCGCCGCCGGCACGCCCTCGAGGACGACGGACAGGGCGGCCACGTGCCGCGGCGCGGCGATCGGCGCCGATCGCAGCAGGCCGAATTCAAGCAGCGATTCATCCTTGTTGAGGCTGGCCTCGACCAGGTAGGCACGCGCCCGCGGCGCGTCCTCCAGTGCCGAGATCATGGCGCCGTGCAGGGCAGTCTCGAGCAGCGGCCGCCCCTCGGCGTCGTACCAGGCATCGCTCTCCAGGCCGAGGAGCGTGGTGGCGACGCGCAGGGCCGCGCCCTCGAACAGCGGGCTGCGCTGGTACGCGATCGCGCGCAGCTCGGCTTCGGCCAGCGATTGCGATTCGCCGACGAATACCGTGGCGCGCGCCTTATCGCCGACACGCAGCCCGCGCTGCGCCGGCAGCAGCGCGAGCGCGCTCGCCGGCAGCGCCCGTTCGTTCATCTGCAAGCGCTGCTCGGTACGCGTACCCGAAGTCTCGGTACGCACGACGAGCACATCGCCGGCGCGTTCGCCTTCGACGCGCAGCCGGCTGCCATCCAGGTGGTACTCGTAGCGAAAGCTCTCCAGCGTCAGGTCGTCGCTTACCCGGTCGAGCGCGCGCAGGCTGACTTTCTTGTCGACGCCGAGGAAGCGCAGGCGCAGGGCGGACTCGGACTCGATCTCCCAGCGGCCGCTCGCGGCCGCGGGGCGCAGCGCGAGGTGCGCGAAACCCACCTTGCGGCCCCGGAACACGACGCCGGTCCAGACTTCGTGCCACGGCCAATCGGCGAGCGCGCGCGGTGCGGTCGGCGGCGGTACCCCGGCGTCGTGGAAAAAAGCGCCGCTGCCGGCGCACCCTGAGAGCAAGGCGAGCGCCAGGACCGCGACCAACCGCCTCATTTCCAGCCGCCCACCGCCTTCTTGGCCACGTCGTTCAGCGGCCGGATGAGCAGGCCGGTCGTGGACACGCTCACCACGTACTGCGCGCCGTCGGCCATCGGCACGTACGCCGCGCTGCCGTAGAGCGCGTCGGCGAGCGGCATGTAGCGGTGATATTTCTTCAGCAGCCCCCAGAAGTCGACGCCGGCTTCCGAGGACAGCGCGTACACGGTGCGCGGCGCCTTGCGCTCGAGCTCGTTGTCGGCGTAACGGCCGGCGAGGCGCTCGAAGCGGTACACGGTGTCGAAGCCGAGCAGGCTGCCCAGGCCGCCCCATTTCAGCAGGCGCGCGTCGATCTGCCACTCGTCGCCGCGCAACTCGTAGCGGCGCGAGGGCTCGCCCTCGCGCACCAGCAGCAGCTCGTAGCGCTGCGGGCCGAGCGCGCGCAGCACCGCGCGCGCCGCCTCCTGCTCGTGCGTAAGCCGCGAATAGGTATGCAGGCTCGCCGCCAGCATGCCGCCGCCCACGCCGAGTGCCGCCACCACCGCCGCCCCCAGCAGGTACACCGAGCCGCGGCGGAACTCCCAGTCGCGCATGCGGCGCACGGCGGCGATGGCGAGCAGCAGCGCAATCACGCCGCCGGCGGCGGCAATCGCCACGAGGATCGTTTCCGGACTCAGCGCGGAGAACCAGGGGGGCATGGGTCAGCGCATCAGGCCGCGCTTGCGGTGCCGGTCGACGATGGCCTCGCGCGGGTATTCGCGAAAGCGCTTGTCCCGCCTGCCCTTGGGCACGGAGATCCAGTTCGCTTTCGACCCGAGCAGCACGTGCTGGCGTTCCTTCGGCACGGGCAGGGGGGTGTCGATCGCCGAGGCGAACGGATAGATCCACTCCGGCCAGCGCCGGTCCCAGACCCACAGCGCACTGCCGCATTTCGGGCAGAAGTGGCGCTCACCGCCGCCGCGAGTCGCGCGGTAAACGCGGGAGCGGCCGCGCTTCTTCACGGTCCGGGCGAGGCCCATGATGTTGATGGCGTAGCCGCCGCCGCCGGCCGTCTTGCGGCAGATCGAGCAGTAGCAGTGCATGTAGGGATAGGGCGTCTCCGACTCGAGGGAGAAGCGCACGGCGCCACAGTGGCAGGAGCCCTTGAGCTGCATGCAGCTAATATACCGGGAACCAACCCTAGCGCGCGCCTGCGCGCCACGCCTCGAGCGGGATCAGCCGGCCTTCGGGTCCCGCGACCAGCAGGAATTCGCCGCGCGGCGTGGCGTAGAACTTGCGCCACAGCGTACCGTTGCTGCGCGCCTCGATCGGCCAGTAGCAGCGGCCTTCGAGGTCGAGCGGCGCGTCGAGCGACAGCACGTACTGCACCGTATGCGTCTTGCGCGCGGCGAGTTCCCAGGTTTCCGTTTCCGGCAGGTACTTGACCCGGAGCAGCGCGCGCCGCAAGGACGTGCCATCGCCCGGCACCTCGCAGGCCTGCGCCGCGCAGGCGGCGGCAAGCAGCGCCGCCGCTACGCTTCCCTGGAACGATCCCACAAGTTCGGAATGCTGGCGTTGGCGTAGCCGGAGACGAAAGCGCGGTGCGCGCCGGTTGCAGCGTCGTACGTGTGGCGGCGCACGGCGCCGATGTTGGCGCCGTAGACGTGGATGCTGACCGCGATCTGGTTGCCCGCATTGCTGACAACGTGGATGTCGCCGATGCGTGGCGAGACCCGATCCACTTCGCCCGGGCGCACCGGGTGCCGGCCCGTGGGCTTGACCGCGGCCGAGTATTCCTCGCATTGCTCCTCGCCGCGCATCACCCCGACCAGGCCCCAAACCGTGTGGTCGTGGATGGGCGTCCTCTGGCCCGGCATCCAGACGAAGCTCACCACGGAGAAGCGCTCCAGCGGATCGCAGTGCAGGAGGTACTGCCGGTAGCCCTCGGGGGAAGGCCGGGCGAACTCCTCGGGCAGCCAGTCGTCCTTCGCAATCAGGCCGCGCAGCAGCTTCTCGCCTTCGTCCAGCATGCGCTGCTCGTCCTCGCCGTGGCGATCGGCCAGGCGCGTCATGTCGCGGATGAAACTGCGCAAGCGCGCGAGGTTCGTCATGCCTTAAGCTCCCGGGCCATGACCGCGATTCTATCGCCGCGCCTGGGCATTCCGCTGCTCATGCTGCTCGCCACGATGTTCGCCTGCAACCACATCGCGGCGCGGCTCGCCTTCGATCACGGCGCGAGCGTCGCCGCGGCAGTCGCGGTGCGCTCGGGCGTAACCGCGCTCGTCATGGTGGCGCTGCTGCGCCTGCATTCGGTGCCGATGGCGCTGCCGCGCGCCACGCTCGCGCGCGGCCTGGGCATCGGCGCGCTGGTGGCGGTGCAGAGCTTCTGCCTGTACTCGGCGGTGGCCGTCATTCCGGTGGCGCTGGCGCTGCTCGCGTTCAACACCTTTCCCATGCTGTTCGTGCTGCTGTCGTGGGCCGCGGGCGGCGAGAATCCGGGCCGGCGCGCGCTCGTCGCCATGCCGCTCGCGCTCGTCGGCCTGGTGCTCGCGCTCGACATCCTCGGCACGCTGGAGACGATGGCCGGGCGCTGGGCGGAGATCGGCGCAGGGGTCGGCTGGGCATTCGGCGCGGCGAGCTCGTTCGCGCTGGTGCTTTTTCTTACCACGCGGCACCTGAAGGAAGTGGATGGACGGATGCGCACGCTCCTCACCATGGGCACCACTGCAGTGGTGATGGGTGGAGTGGGCGCCGCGGCCGGCAGCCTGGCACTACCCGCCGATGGCACGGGCTGGCTCGGGCTCGCGCTGCTCACCGTGCTCTACGGCACCGCCATTACGGCCATCTTCACCGTGGTGCCGCGGCTCGCTTCGCCGAGCAACACGGCGGCGCTCAATTTCGAGCCGATCGCCGCGCTCGGGCTGGGCTGGGCGATCCTCGGGCAGGGCGTAGCGCCGCGCCAGCTGGTCGGCGCATTCATCGTGGTGGGCGCCGTGATCCTGATCGGCGCCAAGAAGCACTAGGACGCCAGCTTCACGTACTCGTACTCCACCGGCAGGTTGTTGATGCCGCGCTCGGGAGGCGCCACCCAGCCGGCCATCTTGCCGGGCTCGACCACGCGCTGCATGAGCGAGCGCACGAAGGCCCGGTCCTCCGCGGACGGAATCCACTCGTACCGGCGCCTGTCGTACTCCTCGCGCGACACGATCTTGCCCTCGGGCGTCACCGGCGCATCGACCCAGGCGCCGATTGACCGGCGGAAATGCGGCGAGGGCAGCGCGAGCCGGATCGCATGGCCGGCGCGCTCGATGGCGCGGTTCCAGCGCTTCAGCCCGATCTCGCAGTCCTTGAGGTAGCTCTCGCGCATCACTTCGTTGAGCGCGTTCAGCATCGGCACCTCTTCCACGCCCTTCGGCGTCTCGAGCTTGAACTGCGCGGCGCGCAGCATGTGGTCCTCGTATTGCGACTCGTCGGGGCGGCCCTTCAGACCGTTGGCGAAATTGGACGCCGAGTTCGACGAGATTTCCGAGCCAAAAAGGTCGAGCGAGGACGAGCACCAGAAGTTGATGTACTTCTGCAGCAGCGGCAGGTCGACGGCGCCGGCGGCGCGGATCTTCGCCGGGTCGTCGGCGCCGAGCTCCTTCATCACCTCGAGCGTTCTCTTCACGACGCGGCCGATGCCGGTCTCGCCGACGAACATGTGGTGCGCTTCCTCGGTGAGCATGAAGCGGCAGGTGCGCGACAGCGGATCGAAGGCCGACTCGGCGAGGCTCTTCAGCTGGTACTTGCCATCGCGGTCGGTGAAATAGGTGAAGCAGAAGAACGACAGCCAGTCCGAGATCGGCTCGTTGAAGGTCTTGAGGATGCGCGGCTTGTCGGCGTCGCCCGAGTGGCGCGCGAGCAGCTCCTCGGCCTCCTCGCGTCCGTCGCGGCCGAAGTAGGCGTGCAGCAGGTACACCATGGCCCAGAGGTGCCGTCCTTCCTCGACGTTCACCTGGAACAGGTTCCTCAGGTCATACAGCGATGGGCAGGTGTGGCCGAGCAGACGCTGCTGCTCCACCGAAGCGGGCTCGGTGTCGCCCTGGGTGACGATGAGGCGCCGAAGCGTCGAGCGGAACTCTCCCGGCACCTGCTGCCAGGCGGGCTGGCCCATGTTGTCGCCGAAGCCGATCTTGCGCTCGGCCACCGGGTCGGCGAGGAAAATGCCCCAGCGGTAGTCGG
>JAOTWE010000172.1 GCA_029863065.1 Betaproteobacteria bacterium | reverse complement strand
AGGCCTTCTTCGTGCCGAAGCTGTGCAACCAGTGCACGCATCCCGCCTGCGTGCAGGTGTGCCCGGTCGGCGCCACCTACAAGGGCGCGGACGGCGTGGTGCTCATCGACCACGAGTACTGCATCGGCTGCCGGTACTGCGTACAGGCCTGTCCTTACGGCGCGCGCTACTTCGACGAGGCAAAAGGCGTCTCGGACAAATGCACCTGGTGCTACCACCGCATCACCAAGGGGCTGCAGCCCGCCTGCGTCGAGGTCTGCCCGGTCGGCGCGCGCGTGTTCGGCGATGCCAAGGATGCGCAGAGCCCGATCAGCCTGTTCATCCGCAACAACCGCGTAGAGGTGCTCAAGCCCGAAACCGGCAACGAGCCCAACGTCTATTACGTCGGCATCGACAAGGCGGTGCTCTGATGGAACCCCTCATCCACTACGCCCCGTACATCGGCTGGGTGTACCCGAACGAGACGGTCATCGAGTGGTCGATCGCCATCGTCGTCTATCCCTACATCACCGGCCTGGTGGCGGGCGCGTTCACGGTATCGAGCCTGTACCAGGTGTTCGGCTTCCAGCGGCTGAAGCCCGTGGCGCACCTGGCGCTGCTGACCTCGCTGTGCTTCATGATCTTCGTGCCCCTGCCCCTGCTGCTGCACCTGGGCCATCCGGAACGCGCTTTCAACAACCTGCTCACGCCGCACTGGACCTCGGCGATGGCCATGTTCGGCTACTTCGCGACCTTTTACATCGTCCTGCTGATGGTCGAGACCTGGTTCGCGTTTCGCCCCTTCGTCGTCGAGCAGGCGCAGACGAGAAAAGGCCTGCCGGGCGCGGCCTATCGCCTGCTGACGCTGGGCTCGTACGACGTGTCCGAGAAAGCGCTGAGCTACGACCGGAAATGGATCTTCTGGCTGGCGATCGCCGGCATCCCCGGCGCGCACGGCCTGCACGGCTACGTGGGTTTCGTCTTCGGCTCGCTCAAGTCACGCGAATGGTGGTCCTCCGATCTCATGCCGGTGGTGTTCCTGTTCTCGGCCATCATCTCCGGCGTCGCGCTGCTCATCGTGCTGTACGTGGTCTCGTGCTGGCTGCGCCGCATCACGATCGATCTCGCCTGCCTGAAGGGGCTCGCCTACACGGTGTGGGGATTCATCATGGTCGCCCTGCTGCTGGAGGGCCTGGAATTCGCCAACATCATCTACAAGGGGCGCGAGGGCGTGCAGATGATCATCGCGTACGTCAACGGCCCGCTCCTCATTCCCTATTTCGTTCTGCAGTTCGGCATCGGCGCAATCCTGCCGCTGCTCTGGCTTTCCTACATGATCTGGCGCGGCACCACGGGCAAAGCGCTCATCACGGGCGTCACCTTGAGCGCTTGCCTGGTGCTACTCTCGGTCTTCATGATGCGCTGGAACGTGGTCATCGGCGGACAGGAAATCTCCAAGACCGGCAAGGGACTGCTCACCTATCATTTGCCGTTCTTTGGCCACGAGGGCCTGGTGGTCGCGATTATTCTGCTGCTTGCGCCGCTCGCCACGCTGTTCGCCCTGACGCGCTTTTTCCCGCCGTGGGAAGACAAGGCCGCATGAGGCTCCTCGTCGCAGGCATGCTCGCGCTGGGCGCAGCCAGCACGGCTTACGCGCCCGGCGCGGCTGCGCAAGCCGTGAAGGTGCAGCCGGGAGCCGAGGACGAGTTGCGTGCCGTGTACGTGACCTCGGTGGAGGTCGCAGAGGGCGGGCGCATCGCGCAGGCGGCCTGCGCCCGTTGTCACGGCGCGAACGGCATCAGCGCCACCAAGGGCGTGCCGCATCTCGCCAGCCAGCGCGCCGCGTACCTCGACCTGCAGTTGCGCGCATACCGCTATAGCGCCCGCGTGCAGGGCGCCATGACTGGAGCCGTGCGCTACCTGAGCGACGACGCGCTCGTCAAAGTGGCCGCCTACTATGCGAGCCTCGACCCGCCGCGGCCCGCGGCGGCCGCGGCCAAGGGCGCGCCGACCCGGTCCGATCCAGTGCAGGCCGGCAAGACCGCAGCCGCCGGCTGCGGCGGCTGCCACGGCGAATTCGGCATCAGCGCGACGCCCGGCATGCCGAGCCTGGTCGGACTCGACCCGAAATACTTCGTCGCCGCCGTGAACGCGTACAAGGGGGGCCAGCGCAAGAACGACCTGATGAAGTCCCTGGTCGCGTCCCTGAGCGCAGAGAGCACGAACAACGTGGCGCTCTACTATGCGCTGCAGAAACCCGCCAAGGCGCAGACCGCGGCCGCAGGCGACGCGGCGGCAGGCAAGGCCGCCGCGGCAGCCTGCTCCGCTTGCCATGGCGATCAGGGAGTGAGCGGCAATCCCGCGACGCCGAGCATCGCCGGCCAGGACGCGCAGTACATTGCCGCCGCGCTGCTCGCCTACAAGGACGGCTCGCGCAAGGACGACTCGATGAAGGGCCCGGCGGCAGGGCTCGACGAAAAGGCCATGGGAGACCTCGCGGCGTATTACGCGGCGCAGCAGCCGCAACCGCTCAACGTGCGCAGGCCCCTTACCACCGCCGAGTGGACCGAGCGTTGCGACCGCTGCCACGGCGCCAACGGCAACAGCATTGAGCCGCTGATGCCGCGCCTTGCGGCGCAGCGCGCCGATTGGCTCGAAAAGGTGCTCGAGGCCTACCGCACCGACGCGCGCAAGAGCACGGCCATGGCCGCCATGTCGGCGTTGATGAGCGAGCAGGATGTGAAGGAGCTTGCGGCTTACTATGCGCGCCAGAGCGCGCACGCGGTCACCTACGTGGTACTGCCGCCCGCGGGCGCGAAGCGTGACAAGTGAATAAGGAACCCGGCGTGGAAGATGCACCGCTGCACCGGCTGTACCGCCATTTCTCCGAGCTGCCCTACAGCCTGCGCGTCATGTACACGGCGACCTTGCTGATTCTCGGCACCGCGTACCTGTTCGCCGGCATCTACCTGTTTCACAGCTACTCCGGCAAGGACGGCAACCCGAATACGCTTTCGTACGAGGATATCGTCATCGCCTACAGCGGCAGCGGCAAAGGCTCGCGCCTGGAGGGAGCGCTGCGCGGCTCCATGTCGGCGATGCTGCCGCGCGACGAGCTCAATTCGCTCGTCTCGTGGGTACAGGAGGGCAGCGAACGCGCCCGGTACGAAAAGCAGATCAAGCCGATGTTCGACGGTCGCTGCATGGCCTGCCACGACGGCAGCAACCCGCACCTGCCGAACCTGAACGGCTACGACAACGTGCGCAAGGTCACCGAGCGCGACACCGGCACGGCGCTGTTCACGCTGGTGCGCGTCTCGCACATCCACTTTTTCGGGCTCACCTTCGTGTTCTTCATCCTGGGGAGCATCTTCAGCCACGCGTACGTGCGGCCCGTGTGGTTCAAGTGCACGGTGATCGGCTCCCCGTTCGTCGCCGTCACGCTGGACATCGGATCGTGGTACTTCACCAAGCTGTACCACCCGTTCGCCTGGGCGGTGATGATCGGCGGCGGCCTCATGGGCCTGTCGTTCACTTACATGTGGGTCGTGTCCATGTACCAGATGTGGTTCTCCCGCGCGCCTTCGGTCGTCGTCGACAGGCGCTCGGGCGAGACGACTGATGTCGGCTGACCAACCCTATTCGAGGCTCGCATGAAACGTCTCACGCTGGTAATCGCGTTAGCGGCAGCGCTGCTCGGCTGCCCGGACACGGATCAAGGACCGGCAAAGCCCGCGCCCGAGCAACTTTCGGCAGCGGACCTGGCCGCAGGCAGGGTCATCGCCGAGCGCGATTGCAAGGGCTGCCACGGTATCGACGGCGGGGGGGCCGCACCCGGGATCCCGCATCTCGCCGCGCAGAGCGGCCGCTACCTGGTCGCGGCGCTGAACGAGTACAAGGAAGGCAAGCGCACGCATGCCGCGTTGCGCGAGATCGCCACGCACCTGAGCGGAGCCGAGGCACGCAATGTCGCCGGCTTCTACGCATCGTTGCCGCCGGTACAGCCCGCGGCGGCGACGCAGAGCGCATACGCCTCGCCCTACGAGCATGGACAGAAGCTCGCAGCAGCCTGCAGCAAATGCCACGGCGCGGACGGCAACAGCACCGCTCCCGGCATTCCTAGCCTCGCCGGCCAGCAGCCGCAATACCTCGTTGTGGCGATGCAGGAATACCTGAAGAAGGAGCGCAAGGCAGCGCCGATGCACGGGCTCCTCCCTGCGCTCGCGAACCTGGACATGGAAACCCTGGCGCTGTATTTCGCGTCGCAGGCGCCCGCGCAGCGCGCCGCCCCGGCTTTCGGAAACCCCGCGGCCGGAGAACCTTTGAGCGCGGTCTGCGGCGGCTGCCACGGCGCGCACGGCGTGAGCACCGACAGCGCCACGCCGAGCCTCGCCGCGCAGGACGCGGGCTATCTGGTGGATGCCATCAAGGCATATCGCACGACCCGCAAGCGGGAAAACATGCGTCTCTACATCACCGGGCTGAGCGAAAAGGACATCGATAACATTGCTGCCTTCTACGCCGTGCAGAAATCGAAGGCGGCGGAAAAAGGGCAGACGCTGCTGAAGGACCTCACCGACCGGTGCGAACGCTGCCATGCCGCCGGCGCGGACATACCCGGGATGGCGGTTCCCAAGATCCGCGGCCAGGACCGCGACTACCTGGTGATGGCGCTGCGCGCGTACCGCGACGACCGGCGCGAGAGCTCGATGATGCACAAGATGAGCCTGCCGTACAGCGACTCGATCATCGAGAGCCTCGCCACGGCCTACGCCAGCCAGCCGGCGAGATAGGCGGCGGGGAAGCGGAGCGGGCAGCGAGAAACCGGGAGCAGACCGGCCTCGCTGGCCGAACGCAGCAGGAGGTTTGCATGCGTCCGCAATCGCTCAAGTTCAAAGTCACGTTCTTCGTCACCCTCGCCCTGTCGGCGGCGATGGTGGCGTTCACGCTGGCGGTCGTGCAGCACCAGCGCACAGCGCTGCTCAATGAGGCGGCCGCCCACGTCACCCGCCTGTCCGAAGTGATCACGCAAAGCACCCGCTTCGCGATGCTGCAGAACCAGCCCGCCTACGTGGACCGCATCATCCGGGACGTCGCCGACCTCGAGGGGATCGCCCGCGTCAGGATCCTGAACAAGGAAGGCCGGATCATCCACTCCACCCAGGCGCTCGAGCGCGGCCGGACGGTGGACCGCAATGCCGAAGGCTGTTTCCTTTGTCACCAGAGCGAGAAGCCGCTCGCGCAAGTGCCAAGAAGCGAGCGCTGGCGGATCTTCGACGCGCCCGCAGGCGGCCGGCTGCTCGCGTCGATGGAGGTCGTGCGCAACGAGCCCTCCTGCTATACGGCGGCCTGCCATGCGCACAGCAAGGACCAGTCGGTGCTCGGCGTGCTGGATATCGCCTACTCGCTCGACGACATCGACCGCACCATGCGCCGAAATACCGTCACCGTGGTCGGGTTCGGCGTGGGCTTCATCATCATCGCCGCGTTCGCGCTCGGTGTGCTGGTGCACCGCCTGGTCTATGTGCCGCTGCGCGACCTCGAGGCCGGCGCGAAGAAGCTCGCGACCGGCGACCTGGGCCAATCCATCCCGGTACGCAGTGCGGACGAATTCGGCCAGGTCGCGGCCGCCTTCAACGCCATGACCGTCGCGCTGCGCGATTCGCGCAGCGAATTGACCGAATGGGGCCACAAGCTCGAGCAGAAGGTGGCGGAGCGCACCCGCAAGCTGCGCGCCGCGGAAGCGGGCGCCGCGGAGCGGGAGAAGCTCGCCTCCGTCGGCCTGCTCGCTGCCGGCATCGCGCACGAGCTCAACAATCCGCTCACCGGCATCCTCACCTTCTCGCACGTGATCCGCAAGAAGCTCGCCGACGGCAGCCAGGACGCCGAGGACCTCGACCTGGTGATCCGCGAGACCAAGCGCTGCGCGACGATCATCCGGCGGCTGCTCGACTTCGCCCGGCAGCGCCCGCCGGAGAAGAAGTACGCCGATCTCAACCGCGTCATCGCCGACACCGTGCGCCTGGTCGAGCGGCCCGCCAACCTGCATGAGATCGAGATCACCCTCGATCTGGACCCGGGGCTGCCCCAGGTCTGGATCGACGAGGACCTGATCAAGCAGGTCGTGATGAACGTGCTGGTCAACGCGCAGCACGCGATCACGGGCAAGGGCAGCATCAGCGTGCGCAGCCGCCGCGTGCCGCGGCCCGCAGATTCCGAGCCGGGCGCCGTGCCGGTGCCGATGGTCGAGGTGTCGATCGCCGATACCGGCTGCGGCATCGCGGCGCAGGACCTGAAGCGGATCTTCGACCCGTTCTTCACCTCCAAGGGGGTGGGCAAGGGCACCGGCCTGGGCCTGTCGGTGAGCCACGGCATCGTCGTGGCGCATGGCGGCGCGATCGAGGTGCAGAGCGCTCCGGGCGAGGGATCGACGTTCCACATCTACCTGCCGATGCAGCCGCCGGCCGCCGAGGCCGGGGGCGCTGCCGCAGGGGAACCGCGATGAGCGCGCGCATCCTGGTGGTGGACGACGAGGACATCGTGCTGCGCAGCTGCCTGCGCGCCCTGGGCGACGGCGGCTATCAGACCGAGGCGGTGCAGAGCGGCGCCGATGCCCTGTCGAAAATCGAAGACGGCCGCTATGACGTGCTGATCCTGGACATCATGATGCCCCGGATGGACGGCATCGAAGTGCTGCGCCGCGTGAAGGAAACGCACCCCGACATCGAGGTGATCATGATCACCGGCCT
>JAOTWE010000171.1 GCA_029863065.1 Betaproteobacteria bacterium | reverse complement strand
GGCGACATCGACGAGCTCAATTCCTGCCTCGGGCTGCTGCTCGCGCACAAGCTGCCCGCCGCCATCGAGAAAGCGCTGCTGCAGGTGCAGCAGGATCTGTTCGATCTCGGCGGCGAAGTGTGCATCCCGGGCCACACCATGATCACCGGGCCGCATGTCGCGCGCCTGGAGGCCTTCACCGAGGCGCACAACGCGAAGCTCAAGCCGCTGAAGGAGTTCATCCTGCCCGGCGGCACGAGCGCCGCGGCCACCGCCCACCTCGCGCGCACCGTGTGCCGGCGCGCCGAACGCAGCCTCGTCGCCCTCGGCCGGCAGGAGCCGGTCGGCGAGCGCGCGCGCCAGTACCTCAACCGCCTGTCCGACCTGCTCTTCGTCCTCGGCCGCGCCCTGAACCGCGCGGCCCGGCGCGGCGACGTGCTCTGGAAGCACGAGCGCCGCGAGACGTGAGACTGTATTAGAGTGCGGTGATGCGATCCGCCCCCCCGGTGAAAGCGCTCGCCTTCGACGTCTTCGGCACCGTGGTCGACTGGCGCGGCTCGCTCATCCGCGAGGGTCGCCTTCTCGGTCGCCGCAAGAAGCCCAAGGTGGACTGGGCCGCCTTCGCCGACGCCTGGCGCGCCGGTTACCGCCCGGCCATGGCGCGCGTGCGCTCGGGCGAGCTGCCCTGGACAAAGCTCGACGATCTGCACCGCATGATCCTGGACGAACTGCTGGCCAGGTCCGCGATCCGCGGGCTCAAGGAAGAAGAGATCGTGAATTTCAACTGCGCCTGGCACCGCCTGCAGCCCTGGCCGGACGCCAAGGCGGGCCTCGCCAAACTCAAGCGCCGGCACGTCATCGCCACCCTGTCCAACGGCAACGTCGCGCTGCTCACCAACATGGCCAAGCACGCCGGGCTGCCCTGGGACTGCATCCTCTCGGCCGAGGTGGTGCGCCACTACAAGCCCGACCCCGAAACCTACCTCGGCGCCGCGGACCTGCTCGGCGTGCGACCGGGCGAGCTGATGATGGTCGCGGCGCACAAGGACGATCTGCACGCCGCGCGCGCCTGCGGGCTGAAGACCGCCTTCGTGGCGCGACCGCGCGAGTATGGCCCGGCGGTGAAAGTGGACGTGTCGCGCGATCCGGCCTTCGACCTGGACGCGCGAGATTTCAACGACCTCGCCCGGCAGCTGGCGGCCTGATGGCCACGAAGACCAAAGGCGCCGCGCCGCGCCACCGCCTGCTGATCGTCGACGACGAGGAGTCGGTGCGACTGCTGCTCGCGCGACTGGCCAGCAAGGGCCTGAAGGCCGAAGTGCAGCTCGCCGGCACCTGCGAGCAGGCGCTGCGCCTGGCGCGCAACTACGCCTACGACGCCATCCTGCTCGACCTGATGATGCCGGGCATCGGCGGCTTCGAGGTGCTCAAGGGGATCCGCGCCGACTCGGCCAACATGGCGACTCCGATCCTCGTCATCTCGGCGCGCGAGGACATCGAGATCAACGACCGCTGCATCGCCGCCGGCGCCAACGGCTTTCTGGTCAAGCCGGTCGAGCAGCGCGCGCTTGAGATCGCGGTGAAATCGCTGCTCGCGGGCCGCGGCAAGTCGCAGGCGGGCTAGGAGACCGAATGGCGGACATCAAGATCGGCAACGTCGAGGCCCTGGGCAAGCCGCTCGGGCAGTACTCGCACATGGCGCGCGTCAAGAACGCCGCCGAAACGCTGTACATCGCGGGCATGCTCGCGCCGGGAGACGATTTCGACGCGCAGTGCACCGGAGTGTTCCGGCAGATCGAAGCGGCGCTGAAGTCCGCGGGCGCCGGCTGGGGCAACGTTGCGCAGTTCACCACCTACCTGGTGCATTCGCAGGACATCCCGAAATTCATGGCCTGGCGGCTGCGCGAGTTCCCGAAACTCTTTGCCGACGGCAAGTATCCGCCCAACACCCTGCTCGTCATCGACCGCCTGGTCGGCGAGCAGTACTTGATTGAGGTACAGGCCATCGCGGCAATCTAGCGGCGCGTGCACGCCCTGCGCACGCTGCTGCTCGTTCTTGCGGCGCTTGTCGGCGCCTGCGGCGACGCGCCGAGACTCGCACCGCTCGCGCCCGACGCGGTGGTGCTCGCCTTCGGCGACAGCCTCACCTACGGCACCGGCGCGGGCGAAGCCGAGAGCTACCCGGCGCAACTGGAGAGCCTCATCCGACGCAAGGTGGTGCGCGCCGGCGTGCCCGGCGAAGTGAGCGCGCAGGCGCTCGCGCGACTGCCCGGTGCGCTGGAACAGTTCCAGCCGCAGCTGCTCGTGCTGTGCATCGGCGGCAACGATTTCCTGCGCAACCTCGGCAAGGCGCAGGCCGCGGCCAACGTCCAGACCATGGTGTCGATGGCGCGGCAGCGCGGCATCGGCGTGCTGCTCATCGGCACCCCGGAGAAAGGGCTCACCATGACGCCGCCTGCCTTCTACGCCGAGATCGCCGAACAGGCGCGCATTCCCTATGAGGGCAAGGTGGTCGGCGAGATCCTGCGAAACTCCGAGCTCAAGTCCGACACGATCCACCCCAACGCCCGCGGTTACCGCCTGATCGCCGAGCGCGTCGCTACGCTGCTCAGAAAGTCCGGCGCGCTTTAAGGGCGCAGGCGCCGCAGCCGCGCCACGTCCTCGGGCCGGTCCACGTCCCACACCTCGGGCAGCTCGCGCCAGCGCCAGCCGAGCGCGGCGAGGCGCGCGCGCGTCTGCGCCATGACGCGCGGCCCACCCCAGTCGATGCCCGCGAACAGCCTCGGCGAAACGCGCCGCAGCGCGATGAGCGCGTAGCCACCGTCCTCGGCGGGAGCGAACACCGCGTGCGCGCCGCCCGCGAGCCAGCGCGCGGCGCGCCGCAGGTCGCCGGCGCCGAGCACCGGGGCGTCGGCGCCGATGAGCACGACGCGCCGCGAACGGCGCAGGCTGCGCGCCAACGCATGGTGCATGCGCTCGCCCAGATCGCGGCCGCGCTGCCGGCGCGTGCTCCACAGCTCCACGGCGCCCAGGCGCGCCGCGCGCGCCGTGCGCAGCGCGCGCCGTACCAGGCGCGCGTGCAGATGTGCCGCGCCGTGCGCGCCGAGCAGCGGTATCAGCCGCGTCTTCACGCGCCCGGGCCGCGCCTCGCGCGCGAAGACCAGCACCTTAGTACGGGTATCGGCGCGCCAGCTCATCGGGGTCGGCGCCGCGCCAGTATTCGTAGCGCAGTCGCCACATGAGGAGCAGCGTTCGCGCGACGCCGTGCCGCTCCCAGCGCCGCGCGGAGGTGACGACGCGCGCGGCGAGGCAGGCCGGTGGGGACACCCGCTTCATCGAGCGGCTGAAGGCGACGTCCTCCATGAGCGCAATGGGCGGAAAGCCGCAAAAGGCGTCGCGCCGCACGAAGATCGCCTGGTCGCCCGTGGCGATGCCGCTGAGGCGTGAGCGCCGGTTGATGAAGAAGGCGATCACGGCCAGGCGCGGATCGTCGGAATCGATCGCGACGTCAAAGCGGCCCCAGACGTGCGCAATCAGCGCTTCGCCCACCAGCCGGTCCGCCTCCGGCGGCAGCCGCGTGTCGGCATGCAGAAAGAGGAGCGCGTCGCCTTGCGCGGCGGCGGCGCCCGCGTTCATCTGCGCCGCGCGCCCGCGCGGCGCCGCGATCACCCGGTCGGCGAACGGGGCCGCCCGTTGCGGCGTGCCGTCCGTGCTGCCGCCGTCGGCCAGCACCACCTCGTGGCCGCGCGCGCGCAGCGGCGCGAGCGCCTCGAGGCAGCGGACGATGCCCGCCGCCTCGTTCAGCGCGGGGACGACGACCGAAAGTCGTTGAGTGACCAATCGTAATCGAGGAAGTCGATCGGCACCGGCCCGCCCGCGTAGCCCAGCACCTGCGCGTAACGCGCGAAGTATTTCTCGCGCGGCGCAAAATCCTCCTTGAACCAGTCGAAGATCTTCGACACTTCCAGTCGGCCGTCGCGATAGCGATTGCGCGAACGATCGCCGAGGAAGCGCAGCGCCTGCTCGTCGAGCTGCGCCTCGAGCCGTGCGGCCAAGTAGGCCTCCTCGCGCAGCATCGGACAGCCGATCGAGGCGCAGTTCACCGCGTAGTGCACGCGCGGGTCGTCGTAGGCGCCGGGCTTGCGCAGCATGCCGTGCTCGATGCCGTCGAGCGTCATCGACGCGCCGAGCAGCGTGAAGAAATCGTCCTTGAACGGGTTGCCGAAGATCTTGCCGAAGTCCCAGATGGAGCGAATATCCGGCCAGCGCGTGAGGATCTTCTCCACGGTGAAGGCGTTGTAGGCGTTGATCAGGAACGCCTTGCGCTCGTTTTTCTCCCAGCCGTCGAACTCGGGCATGGGCACCCTGCTGAGGCGATCGAGATAAGCTTTGAGCGCAGCCCGATCGCGCGCCATGCCGCCATAGTCGACCTGCGACGCATGCCTGCCTGGAAGCACCACGACGTGCTTCTGCACCAGATCATTCCACGCCCCGTGGTCGAACGCCTGCACCGGCAAAGCCACGCAGGCAAGGGCGGCGACGATCAGCCGCGCTTCCACGCGTGGAACCTCTCCACGTAGCCGATCAGCTTCTGCGGCGCGTGCGCCCGCTTCCACACCCCGGCGGCGAACTTGTTGGCCTCGGCGAGCGTGGGATAGATGTGGATCGTCCCCAGGATCCTGTTCAGGCCGATGCCGTGGCGCATCGCCGCGACGAATTCCGCGATCAGGTCGCCGGCATGCTCGCCAGCGATGGTGACGCCGAGGATGCGATCCTTGCCCGGCACGGTCAGCACCTTCACCACCCCGTGCGCCTCCTCGTCGGCGATGGCGCGATCCAGGTCATCGATGCCGTAGACCGTGACCTCGTGGGGGATGTTCCGCTCCTTGGCCTCGGTCTCGTTCAGCCCGACTCGCGCGACCTCCGGGTCGGTGAACGTGGCCCAGGGAATCACCGAGTAGTCGGCGCGCTTTCTCCAAACGCCGCCCAGGAGCGCGTTCACCGCCGCGTACCAGGCCTGGTGCGAAGCTGTGTGCGTGAACTGGTAGGGGCCGGCGACGTCGCCGCAGGCATAGATGTTGGGGTAGACGGTCTGCAGGTACTCGTTGGTCTCCACGGTGCGCGCCTTGGTCACCGGAATGCCGAGCTCCTCCAGCCCGTAGCCCGCGGTATTCGCCACGCGGCCGACCGCGACCAGCAGCGCGTCGAACTCGATCGCCAGGTCGCGCCCCTGGTGCTCGCAGATCAGCACCTTGCGCCCGTCCTCTGTGCGGAACTCTTTAGCCTTGTGCCCGACGCGCACGTCGACGCCCTCGGCGCGAAAGCGCTCCTCGACCATCGCCGCGATCTCCGGATCCTCGCGGATCAGCAGCCGCGGCAGCATCTCCACCTGCGTCACCTGTGATCCAAGGCGTTGGAAAGCCTGCGTCAGCTCGCAGCCGATCGGCCCGCCGCCGAGCACCACCAGGCGCCGCGGCAGCTCGCGCAGCGCCCACACCGTGTCGCTGGTGGTGTAGCCGGTCTTCTCGATGCCCGGGATCGGCGGCACGAAGGGCCGCGCGCCGGCGGCGATGATGATGGCGCGCGTCGTCAGCACCTGACTCGTGCCGTCGGGCTTTTGAATTTCCACGATCCACGGCGAGGCGATTCTTGCCTCGCCGTGGACGCATTCCACCCCCAGACTCTCGAAGCGCTCGACCGAATCGTGCGGCTCGATCGTCCGGATCACGCGCTGCACGCGTTCCATGACCTCGGCGAAATCGAACTCCGCGCCCGCGCCTTTCAGACCGTACTCCTTGGCGCGGCGGATCATCGACAGCACGCGCGCGGTCTTGATCAGCGCTTTCGACGGCACGCAGCCGGTGTTCAGGCAGTCCCCGCCCATCCGGTGCTTTTCCACCAGCGTCACCTTGGCCTTCACCGCCGCGGCGATATAGGAGGCCACCAGCCCCGCCGCGCCCGCGCCGATCACCACCACGTTGCGATCGAACTGCGCCGGCTTCTGGTCGGCCCAGCGCGCGTACACGCGGCGCGCTTTCACTGCATCCACCGCCTTCTTGGCAATGAGCGGGAAGAACCCCAGCAGGAGGAATGCCCCGATGACGCCGATCGAGAGGACACCCTTGGGCGATTCGATGGCGGCAAGCTGCGTGCCCGCGTTCACATAGACGATGGTGCCCGCCAGCATGCCCAGTTGACTCACCCAGTAAAAGGTCGGCAGACGCATCGGGGTCATCGCCATGACGACGTTGATGGCGAAGAACGGAACGGCCGGGATGAGCCGCAGTGTGAAGAGATAGAACCCGCCCTCCTTCTCCACGCCCTCATTGATCGGGCGCATGTACCTCTCGAAACGGCGCTGAACCAGGTCGCGCAGCAGGAAGCGGCTGACGATAAACGCCAGAGTCGCGCCGCTGGTCGACGCGAAGGACACGATCACGGTGCCCCAGAGCAGCCCGAACACGGCGCCTCCGAGCAACGTGAGGGGTACGGCGCCCGGAATGGATGCGCCCGCCACCACGACATAAAGGATGAAAAATCCACCAATCGTCCAGACGGGATGGTCCCGGTAGTAGGACTGCGCCGCGGTCACCTGCGCCTTGAGATTTTCGAAGGTCAGGTAGCGGTGCCCGCCAAGCGCGAAAAACGCGCCCAGCAGCACGACGATGACGGCGAGGACGACGAGGCGGGAGCGGTTCACGCGGGATTGGTCGCAGCGGGCCCCGCGCGGCTTACATCAGCCCGGAGGTGCGCTGCCCC
>JAOTWE010000170.1 GCA_029863065.1 Betaproteobacteria bacterium | reverse complement strand
TCGCCGACGGCTACACAATCGCCAACCTGGCACTCGGCTTCGCGCAGCGCACGGGCGGCTGGCGCGTGTCGGAGTTCCTGCGCATCGACAATCTCGCCGACCACAAATACATCGGCTCGGTGATCGTCAACGATTCCAACGGACGCTTCTACGAGCCTGCTCCCGGGCGCAGCGTGATGCTTGGCGTGCAGGCGAAATTGGGATTCTAGGTCCGGCCGCTCAGGCGCCAAACGGGCGTTGGCGCTGCATTTCCGGGACCCGGGCTACGGAACGCGCTGGAGGCAGCGCGCGCGCAAGGCGTGTCGCGCACCGCAAGGCGCACCGAATCCCAGGGTCGGCGTGGCGCTTGTCGGGCTGCAGGCCATCTCGTAGACTGGGACCGCGAAGGAGGGGGACTCATGGCAAGGAAAAAACGCAGCGCGCCGGCGGGCAAGAAGACCACGAAGGAATTGCAAACGCTGAGGCAAAAGCTCGATTCGCTGCTCGCGCGGGCGAAGAGCACCGAGCGCGAGATCGAAGCGCGCTACGCCAAGCAGATGCAGGCGCTGCGCGAGAAGCAGGCGCAGGCGAAGAAGGCGGTGCAGAAGCTGGGCCGGCGCAGCGTGGCGGCGGGGCCGCCGCTCAAGGCCGGGCTGCAGCGCGCCTGGGCGGATCTGAACGACGCCGTGAGGCAGGCTGCCGCGCGCTTCCGTAAGACGTCCTGACAACCCGGCAGCGCGAAGTGTTCTAGGCGCGCTGCTGCGCCTCGAGGGCCCGGATGATCTCCTCGGGCTCGGGGTAGCGCCGGTCGCGGTACTTGGAAAAGACGAGCTTGCCGTCGCAGGCGACGTCAAAGACGCCGTTCGCGCCTTTCGCCAGCTCGGCTTCCACCCCTAACGCCTGCTTGATCTGGGCAGCCAGACTGACCGCCCGGGGCAGGTAGTTTCAGGGAACGCAGTAAGTGATGACGACTTTCATGACCCTTGCATTGTAAGCCGCAGGCGGGGATAGACGCGCGCCGCGTTGCGGCAAAAGATCTTCTCCCGATCCTCGGCGCTCGGACCGCTCGTGCCGTCGATGTAGCGCCGCGTGTCGTCGTAGTAGTACCCGGTTTCCGGGTCGATGCCGCGCACCGCGCCGACGATTTCCGAGGCGAACAGGATGTTGTCCGCGGGAATCACCTTGAGCAGGAGCTCGATGCCCGGCTGGTGGTAGACGCAGGTGTCGAAGTACACATTGTCGAGCAGCAGCTCACGGAGCGGCGGCTTGCCCATGTCCTGCGCCAGGCCCCGGTAGCGGCCCCAGTGGTAAGGCACCGCGCCGCCGCCGTGCGGGATGACGAACCGCAGGCTCGGGAAGTCCTTGAACAGTTCCGAGGTGAGAAGCTGCATGAACGCCGTGGTATCGGCATTGATGTAGTGCGCGCCCGTGAAGTGAAACGCCGGATTGCACGAGGAGCTCACGTGCACCATCGCCGGCACGTCGAGTTCCACGAGCTTTTCGTACAGCGGGTACCACGAGCGGTCGGCGAGCGGCGCTTCGCGCCACCAGCCGCCCGAGGGGTCGGGATTGAGGTTGCAGCCGATGAAGCCGAGCTGGTTCACGCAGCGCTCGAGCTCGGCGATGCAGTTCTTCGGCGCCACGCCGGGAGACTGCGGCAGCTGGCACACCGCCGCGAAGTTCCGCGGATAGAGCGTGCACACTCGGTGGATGAGGTCGTTGCATTCGCGCGACCAGGCGGCGCTCACCGCGGCATCGCCGACGTGGTGCTCCATGGAGCCCGCACGCGGCGAGAAGAACGTGAGGTCGGTGCCGCGCTCGCGCTGGATTCGCAGCTGCGCGCCTTCCAGGGACTCGCGGATCTCGTCGTCGGCGATCTTCAGTGCTCCCGGGGCCTCGCCCGCGACCTGGCGCCTGCGCCAGTCAAAGAGCGCTTTCGGCGCGGTGGTGTAGTGGCCGTGGCAGTCGATGATCACGCGAACAGCTCCTCCAGCGCGTAGCGCCGCGGGATGAGGCGTTGCCGGTGCACGTAGTCGATGGCGACTTCGAGGTTGCGCCGGTTGGCCTCGAGGCCATGGGGATTCATCTCGGGATTGCCCGCCGCCTGAATGCTCGCCGCCAGCAGGCGCGAGACTTCGTCGGCAACGGCGCGCGGCACGCTGTCCTTCACCACCACCATGTGGTTGATCTGGATCGCGCCGGTGCGGCGTTGCCAGGCGCGCGCCGCGGCCTCCGCATCCGGGATCAGCGGCCGCAGGCGCGGGTCCGCGGGCTTGCCGTCGCCCACCACCGCGGCGTCGATTTCGCCGGCGAGCAGCATCGCCACGACGTCCTTGCTGGGCGCGGCGCGCTCGACGTTCGGCGGGTCGCGGAATTCGGCGACGTGCGCCTCCTCGAAGGTCACCCAGGTGACGCGATCGGGATCGACGCCGTGGTCTTCGGCGAGGATGCCGCGCAGCCACATGCCGGTCGTCACGGAGTACGAACGTACGCCCACGCGCCGGCCGGCAAGGTCGCGCGGCGCGAGCGGGCCGCGCTCGGTGTTGTACACGAGCAGCGGGTGCTGCAGGCGGCCGACGACGACCGCGGGCAGCAGCCGCAGCGGCTTGCCGGCGGCCTTCGCCATGAGGAAGGTGGTGATCGCCAGCTCGGCAACTTCGAACTCCAGGTCGCGCACCACGCGCTTGAAGCCGGCGCTCGGCGGCCGCACGTCGGCGAACTCCAGGCGCACGCTGTCCGAGCGGATCTCGCCGCGCTTCAGCGCCGCCGTGCCCGGGTAATCGCCGAGGAGTGCCTTCACTTTCCGAGTGCCTCGCGAATGGCGTGGATCAGTTCGGCACGATCCTCGGTCTTCCGGTTGCCGAGGCGCGCCTTCACGCCCAGGTCGGCAAGCCATTGCTGGCGCGCGGCGGTCGCTGCCGCCATCAGCGGCTCGACGCCGATGCCCTCGAGCGTCGCGGCGACTTCACGCATCTCCGCGGCGCGCCGCCTGCCGTGGCTGACCACGCGCTCGATCATGTAGCCGGCGAGCTTGTCCCAGTCGAGGCTCGGGTAGGTCTCCTGGAGCGAGGCGAGCACGCGCGACTCGACCTGGTATTCGCTCGCCGCGAGCATCGACTCGACAAACAACGCTTCCATGCCCTTGATCATGACCGAGCGGAACATCTTGATCGCCGAGGACTGGCCGACCTGCGCGGAGACAAACTCCACCTGCATGCCGAGCGCGCGCGCGAGCGGCACGAACGCCTCGGCGCCCGGACCGCCGACAAGGCAGGGCACCTTGTGCAGGTAAGGCGCGACGGTGCCCATCACCGCAACATCCACGTAGGCGGCGCCGGTCGGCGCGACCAGACCCGCCGTTTCGATCTTGCGCTGCGGCGAGACCGAATTGATGTCGAGGAACACCTGGGCCTTCCTCAGTCCGGGAAGGCAGGACTTCGCGGCCTGCAGGCTGGAGGTCGCGGTCACGGCCAGGAACACCAGGTCCGCATCGCGCACCGCATCGGCATGATCGCGCGCCACGCCGACGCCGAGCGCCTCGGCCGCGCGCGCGAGCTGGCCGCCGTTCGCCGGATCGTCGAACAGAAGGTCGTAGGCGCGAATCGCCGGTTTGGCCTCGCCCAGCAGGCCGCGGCTGATCGTTTGGCCGGCTTCGCCGAAGCCGATGAAGGCGATTTTTCTAGTCATTGCAGTGCGTCGGAAGCGACGATCCCGCGCCGCGTGAACTAACTCTCCCGAAAACGCGGCAGTTTGGCACAATCCGATGCGATGAACGTCTCCGAAGTGATGGTGCGCTACCTGCAGGCGTGCGGCATCGGCCACGTCTTCGGCTATCCGGGCGACCCCAACATCGAGTTCATGGAGGCGGCGCGCCGCGCCGGCCTGCAGTTCGTACTCGGCCGGCGCGAGGGCACCGCGGGCCTGATGGCCGAGGCCTACGGTTTCCTCACCGGGCGGCCGGGCGTGTGCATGTCGACACTGGGGCCGGGCTCGTCGAACCTGGTGAACGCGGTGGCCAATGCGTTCCTGGACCGGGTGCCGATGATCGCGCTCTCCGGGCAGATCGAGCGCCGGCGCGAGCAGACCTTCACGCACCAGGTGCTCGACCACAACCGCCTCTTTTCGCCGGTGAGCAAATGGACCGCGCACGTGGCCCCCGACACGGTCGCCGGCGTGATGCGCAGGGCGCTGCGCACTGCGGTGGCCGAGCGCCCGGGCCCGGTGCACATCACGACGCATGCCGATGTCGTGGGCGCCGAGGCGAAGGACGACGCCGTGTCGCTGCCGCCGCTCGAGACGCTGGCGTTTGGCGGCGAGGGCGGCATCGCCCGGCGCCTGCGCAAGGCGAAGAAGCCGGTGATCCTCGCCGGCATCGCCGCGCAGCGTGCCGGCGCGCACAAGGCGCTGGCGCGCCTCGCCGAAGCGGCCGGCATCCCGGTCGTGGTGGCGCCGATGGCGAAGGGCGTGCTCGCCGAGGACCACCCGTACTACGCCGGCACGCTCGACATGGCGTGCAATGCGCTGATGTGGGACTTTCTCAAGGGCTGCGACCTGCTGCTCGCCGTCGGCTTCGACGCCGTGGAGCTGATCAAGCCGTGGTCGCTTTCGGTGCCGACGGTGCATATCGACGCCGTGCCCAACACTGACCAGGTGTACCGCGCGGACACCGAGCTGGTCGGCGACATCGCGGTGATCGTCGAGGCCATCGCGCGGTCCTGGAAGGGCGAGCCGAGGTGGACGGCCGCCGCGGTGAAGCGCCATCGCGAGCGGCTGCGCGCCGCCTATTACGCCGGGCGCGTGAAGGGAAAGCTCAACCCGACCGACGTAATCGACGCCGTGCGCGAGACGCTGCCGCGCGAGGCGATCGCCACCACCGACGTCGGCTCGCACAAGCTGCTCGTCGGCCAGGGCTGGAGCGCCTACGCACCGCGCTCGGTGCTGATGTCGAACGGCCTTTCCTCGATGGGCTATTCGCTGCCGGCGGCCATCGTGGCGCAGCTCCTCCACCCGAAGCGGCCGGTGGTCTGCTTCACGGGCGACGGGGGCCTCGCCATGGTGCAGGGCGAGCTGAGGCTCGCCGCAAGCCTCAAGCTGCCGCTGCTCGTCGTCGTGTTCTGCGATGGCAGCCTGAACCGCATCGAGATCAAGCAGGCGAACCGCAAGTACCCGAGCTGGGGCACGCTCATCGAGCCCACCGACATGGTTCGTCTCGCGCAATCGATGGGCTGCGAGGGCGCCGCGGTGGACGGCGCCGCGGCGCTGTCCCGCCTGCTGGCGGGCAGGCGGCCCAAGGACCGCCCGCTGGTGGTCGGCGCGACCATCGATCCGGCGCAGTACACGAAGCAGTTCTGAGTTGATAGACTGCGTGCATCCATGAGCAAAAAAAGGGTTCGCCGCGACACCGCGTTCGTCGAGCAGATGGCGCGGGTTGCGTGGCAGGAATTCCCCGGCCACTTCGGCGGCGCGCTGTCCAAGCTCCTGGTCGGGCCGCAGAACTCCGGCTCTTCCCGGATCGATTTCCGTATTTCCCGCTACGCGCCCAGCGCCTATGTCGAGGAGCACGTGCACAAGGTGCAGGAGCAGATCTACTACGTGCTCGAAGGCGAGGGCCTGCTCACACTGGACGGCGACAAGCACCTCATGCGGCCGCACGACTACGTGTACGTGCCGCCGGGCGTGCGCCACAGCTTCGCCAATACCGGAACCGCCGGGCTCGTCTTCCTGGTGGTGACGACGCCCGAACAAGATACACCTGCAGAATAGCCTCGGAGGAGACCCACAATGACGAGCGACAACAGGAGAAAGGTATTGAAGGCCGGTGCCGCGGTCGCGGGCGCCTACGCCCTCGGCTTCCCGGCGATCGTGCGCAGCCAGTCGGACAAGATCAAGATCGGGCACCTGACGCCGATGACCGGCTTTCTCGGCGCGCTCGGCGTCTACGCGGTGAAGGGCATCCAGATGGCCACCGAGGAGATCAATGCCGCCGGCGGCGTGATGGGGCGCCAGCTCGATGTCATGTCGGAAGATTCCGTAAATCCGGCGACGGCCTCGACCAAGGCGCAGCGCATGCTCGAGCGTGACGGCGTCGACGTGCTGATGGGCGAGATCAACTCGGCCTCGGCGAAGACCATCATGCAGGTCGCGGATCGAAACAAGCGCCTGTTCATGCAGATCGGCGCGCGCTCGGACGAGCTGCGCGGCGCGAACTGCAACCGCTACACCTTCCACGTCGACATCCCGGTCACCGTCATGGTGAACGCCGAGGGCCAGGCGCTGCTGCGCGACGGCCTGATCAAGGGCAAGCGCATCTACAGCCTGACCTCCGACTACCTCTTCGGCCACAGCCTGGCGAAGGCGGCGAAGAATTTCGTCACCACCCACGGCGGGACCGTGATCGGCGACGACCTGGTGGCCACCGACCTGACCGATTTCAGCCCGTACCTGCTGAAGATCCGGCAGGCCAAGCCCGACTTCATCGCCACCAACCTCGGCGGCAACCAGGTGACGAATTTCGTCAAGCAGTACGCCGAGTTCGGCCTGCCATACCCGGTCGCGGGCTTCAACCTCAACACCGCGGACGCGTGGGCGGCGGGCGAGGGCAACCTCGGCGGCATCTGGCCCACGGTGTGGCACCATGAAATCGACACGCCGGGCACGAAGGCGTTCGTCGCGAAGTTCCGCGCCAAGCACGGCCAGCCTCCGGAGAACCACGCCTGGATCGAGTACGTCTCGCTGCACGTCATGGCGCGCGCCATGGCGGAGACGAAATCCACCGACACCGAGAAGCTG
>JAOTWE010000169.1 GCA_029863065.1 Betaproteobacteria bacterium | reverse complement strand
GTCGGAGCCGCCGCACTCCAGGCCGAGGATCAGATGGCTCGCCGGCACCGGCTCGCGCTTGACCTTGTTCGCCTCCGGCAGCAGCGTCTTCACGCGCGCGATGCCGTCCTTCACCGCCTTGGTGGTGCCGCCCTTTTCCTGGATGGTGAAGGCCTGGAGCTTGTCCGAGACCTTCAGCTTGGCGCTGCCCATCCAGGTGTTGATCTGGTTCGCCTCGCACCCGAGGCCGATGCTTACTGCAGCGTAGAAGTTCGGGTGCTGCGCGTAGCCGGTGAGCGTGCGCCGCAGGAGCTCCATGCCCTCGCCCTCGGAAGCCATGCCGCAGCCGGTCTTGTGCGTCAGCGCCACCACGCCGTCGACATTGGGATAGTCGGCGAGGTTGTTCTTGAAGTGATCGGCCACCATGCGGGCGACGGTGGCCGAGCAATTCACGCTGGTCAGGATGCCGATGTAGTTGCGCGTGGCGACGCGGCCGTCGGCACGCACGATGCCCAGGAACGTGGCGGGCGGCTGCGCGTAGTCGACCGGCTTCACGCCGGCGCAGAACGCGTAGTCGCGCTCGAAGTCGCCCATCGCCAGGTTGTGCACGTGCACGTGCTCGCCCGGCCGGATCGCCTTCGTGGCGAAGCCGATGATCTGGTTGTAGCGGCGCACCGGCTTGCCCTGGGCGACGGAGCGCGCGGCGAGCTTGTGGCCGGCGGGGATGACCGACTCGGTGCGCAGGCTTTCACGCTGGATCATTGTGCCGGCCGGGATCTCGACGCGCGCGATGACCACGTCGTCTTCGGGATGCAGGCGGATGGTGAGTTCGGCGGCTTGCAGCATGGCGATTCTCCTGCGGATTACTGGTAGAACATCCTCGGCAGCCAGAGTACCACCGCGGGGACGTAAGTAACGAGGGCGAGGGTGGCGAGCAGGGGCAGCAGCCACGGCGCCACTGCGATCACGGTGCGTTCGAACGACAGCTTGGCGATGCGCGCGAGCACGAACAGCACCGTGCCCACCGGGGGCGTCAGCAAACCGATCATCAGGTTGAGAACCATGACGAGGCCGAAGTGCACCAGGTCGATGCCCAGTTTCTGGCAGATCGGGATCAGGATCGGCACCAGCAAGGTGATCGCCGCCACCGGCTCGAGGAACAGCCCAATGAACAACATCAGAAGGTTGGCGAGCAGCAGGAACATCATCGGATCGGTGGTCAGTCCGAGTACCGCTTCGGCCACCATGTCGGTGACCCGGGTCACGGTGAGCAGCCAGCCGAAAATCGATGCCGCGGCGACGATGAACAGCACCACGGCCGTGGTCTCGATGGTTTCCATCGAGATCTTCACCAGCATGCGCCAGTTAAGCGTGCGGTACCACACCAGCCCGAGGAACAGCGCGTACATCGAGGCCGCGATCGCGCCTTCGGTCGGAGTGAAGATGCCGAAGGTCATGCCGCCGATCAGCAGCACCGGCGTCATCAGTGCGAGCAGCGCCTCGAGGAAAGTCTTGCCCAGCCGCCGCCAGGAGAAAGTCGCGTCGCGGCCGAATTTGTACTTCACCGCGTAGTACGTAACCATCGACATCATCGCCAGGCCCATGATCAGCCCGGGCACCACGCCGGCGAGGAACAGCTGGCCGATGGAAACCCCGGCCATCATGCCGTAGATCACGAAGGGCAGCGACGGCGGGATGATCGGGCCGACCGTCGAGGACGCGGCGGTAACGCCGACCGCGAACTCGGTCGGGTACTTGTGGTCCTTCATGGCCTTGATTTCGATGGTGCCGATGCCGGCGGCATCCGCGATCGCCGTGCCCGACATGCCCGCGAACACCATCGATCCCACCACGTTGACGTGGCCCAGGCCGCCTTTCATCCAGCCGACCAGAGCGAGGGCGAAGTTGTAGATGCGGTTGGTGATGCCGGCCGAGTTCATCAGGTTGCCGGCGAAAATGAAGAACGGCACCGCCAGCAGCGGAAACGAGTCCACGCCGCCGTACATGCGGTGGATGACGACGAAATCGGGAATGTTCTTGGTTGCCATGGCGTAGATCAGCGAAGCGGCGCACATCGCGATCGCGACCGGCACGCCGCCGGACATCATGGCGAGGAAGGACAGCATCAGGCCGCCGGGGGTCATTTTTCGCCCCCTTCGAACGCGATCTCGGGGCGTTCGAGTACGCTGAAGCCCTGGCGCAGATGGCGCCAGGTCACCTGCAGCGAGCGCAGGAACATCAGGATGAAGCCGAACAGCATGGCGCCGAAAACCCAGCCCATCGGCAGGTCGATGATCGCCATGCGCTGGCCGCCGATGCGCTCGACCAGCAGCCAGTTGAGCCAGGCCGCATAGCCGAAGAACAGCACCCGCACGACGTCCACTGCCGTGGACAGCACGCGTCCCGCCACGCCCGGCAGGAAGCGGTAAAGGGCGTCCACATGGATGTGGCTGTTCTTGCGCACCGCCATCGACGCGCCGATGAACACCAAGGCGACCAGCAGATAGCGGGCGATCTCCTCGGTCCAGCCGGCGGGATCGTCCAGGATGTAGCGCGTAAACACCTGGTAGAACACGGTGCTGGCGAGCGCCCAGAAAATGGCGAAGGAGATCCAGTCCTCCCAGCCGTAGCCCGAGAGGTCGACCGGCTCGTCGGTGACGTGGAAGCCGCCCTCATCGTCGAGCACCAGGTGCTCGACGTGAGGGTTCTGCTCCGCTGGGTCGCTCATCGGTCAGCCCGCGGAACGTGAGTGCGTTCGCGCGGCCGCCGGCTGCGCGAGCGCCGCGGCCGGACTACTTGATTGCCTGCAGCTTGCTGTACACGTCGGTCGACCACGGCAGCGCATCGCCACCCGGCAGCTTGCCTTCCTTATAGTAGCGTTGCACGGCCGCGATGAACGGCTTGCGGTCGACCTTCACCACCGTCTTGCCACGCTTGGCAAAATCGGTTTCGAGCTGTTTTTCCTTGTCGATGATCTCGCCAGTCGCTTTCGCCGCCGCTTCCTTGAACACCGCCACGAAGGTCTTGCGGTCGGCGGCTGAAAGCTTCGCCCAGGTCGGGCCACCGATGATGGTGAGCAGCGCGTCGGTGATGTGCGCGGTGAGGTTGATGTGCGACTGCACTTCGTAGAATTTCTTCGCATCGATGGTCGGCAGGGGATTCTCCTGCGCGTCCACGGTCTTGTTGGACAGCGCGAGGTACACCTCGGCGAAGGCGATCGGCGTCGGGTTGGCGCCCACCGCTCTCGGGAACAGGGTGTACAGCGGCGCGTCGGGCACGCGGATCTTGAGGCCCTTCATGTCGGCGGGCACGTTGATCGCCTTGTTGGAGGTGACCTGCCGGTTGCCGTAGTAGGTGATCGCCACCACCTGATTGCCGCCGGCGGCCTTGGCATAGCCCTCGGAGAGCTCCGCGAACAGCTTGCTGGTGGAAAACTTCTTCCAATGATCGAAGTCGCGGAACACGAACGGCGCGCCGCCGATCGAGATCGGCCCGTAGCTGCGCCCGGCGAACAGCTGCCCGGTGTAGATGATGTCCACGGTGCCGAGCGACAGGCCCTGGTTGATGTCGGTCTCCTTGCCAAGCGAGGAGGCGGGGAACACGTCCACGGTGTAGCGGTTGCTGGTGCGCTTGCCGATTTCACCCGCGGCCCATACCGCGGCAGTGTGGTAGGCCTCGCTCACCTCGTACACGTGCGCGAATTTAAGCTTGGTCTGCGCCTGCGCCGGCGACACGATTGCGAATACCGTTGCCGCGATCAACGCGGCTCGAAACAATTTCATGCTCTTCTCCATTCAGCTAGTGATTGTCGCGCGGCACAAATGCGCCGCTGCGTCCTACAAGAAAATCCAGGTCAGCGCCCTCGTGCGCCTGCAGCACGTGGTCGAAGTATAGCTTCCAGTAGCCGCGCGGCAGCGGTGCTTTCGGCTGTTTCCATTTCGCGCGGCGCTTGGCCAGCTCTCTCGGTGTCACCAGCAGCTGCAGCCTGCGCTTCGCCACGTCGAGCTCGATCATGTCGCCATTTTCCACCAGTGCCAGCGCCCCGCCCGCGGCGGCCTCGGGCGCCACATGCAGAATTACGGTCCCGTAGGCGGTGCCGCTCATGCGCGCGTCCGAAATGCGCACCATGTCGGTGATGCCCTTTTTCAGCACTTTGGGCGGCAGCGGCATGTTGCCGACTTCCGCCATGCCGGGAAAGCCCTTGGGTCCACAGTTCTTCAGCACCATGATGCACTTCGCGTCGATGTCGAGGCCCGGGTCGTCGATCCTCTTGTGGAAGTCCTCGATGTTCTCGAATACCACGGCACGGCCGCGGTGCTTGAGCAGCTTCGGCGTCGCCGCCGACGGCTTGACGATGGCGCCGTCCGGGCAGAGGTTGCCGCGCAGCACGGCGATGCCCGTGTCCTTCTTGAAGGGTTTCCTGAACGTATGGATCACGTCGCGGTTCCAGCACGGCGCATCCTTGTTGTTATCCCAGAGCGAGCGCCCGTTGACCGTGAGCGCGCCCTTGTGCAGCTTGCCGTTCTCGCCGAGCTCGCGGATCACCGCCGGCAGCCCGCCGGCGTAATAGAAGTCCTCCATCAGGTACTTGCCCGAGGGCATGAGGTTGACGAGCGTATGCACGCCGCGGCCGAGGCGGTCCCAGTCGGCGAGCTTCAGGTCGACGCCGATGCGCCGGGCGATGGCGATGAGGTGGATGACGGCATTGGTCGAGCCGCCGATCGCCGCGTTCACCCGGATCGCATTTTCGAACGCCTGCTTCGTCAGGATCTTCGAGAGGCTGAGTTTCTCCTTCACCATCTCGACGGCGCGCCTTCCGGCCATGCGCGCGAGGACGTTGCGGCGCGCGTCGACCGCCGGAATCGCAGCGTTGCCCGGCATGCCGACGCCCAGCGCCTCCACCATTGAGGCCATGGTGGACGCGGTGCCCATCGTCATGCAGTGCCCGTGCGAGCGGTGCATGCAGGACTCGGCCTCGTGGAACTCCTCCAGCGTGATCTTGCCGGCGCGCAGCTCTTCCGACATGGACCAGGTATTGGTGCCCGAGCCGATGTCGGTTCCGCGGTACTTGCCCGAAAGCATCGGTCCGCCCGAGACGGCGACGGTGGGCAGGTCGACGCTCGAGGCGCCCATCAGCAGCGACGGCGTGGTCTTGTCGCAGCCGACGAGCAGCACCACGCCGTCGAGCGGATTGGCGCGGATCGACTCCTCGACGTCCATGCTGGCGAGGTTGCGGTAGAGCATCGCGGTGGGCCTGAGCAGCGTCTCGCCGAGCGACATCACCGGGAACTCGAGCGGGAAGCCGCCCGCCTCGAGCACGCCCGCCTTGACGTGCTCGGCGATGGTGCGGAAATGCGAGTTGCAGGGCACCAGCTCCGAGTAGGTGTTGCAGATGCCGATGACGGGGCGGCCGTCGAACTGGTCCTGCGGGATGCCGCGGTTCTTGGTCCAGCTGCGGTAGATGAAGCCGTAGATGTCCTGGCGGCCGAACCACTGCACGCTGCGCAACGCGGCGGGTTTCTTCTTCTCTGCCATATGCCCTCGCTATCGTAGGGTGGGCCAGCGGCCCACCTTACTAGTAAGTCGCCCTTCCGCCCGAGATGTCGAACACCGCACCGGTGGAAAACGAGCAATCCTCGGAGGCCAGCCAGCAGCTGAGCGCCGCGATCTCGTCAACCGTGACGAACCGGCCCATCGGAATCTTGGACAGCATGAACTTGGCGAATTCGGGCGTCACCTGCTCGAGGATCGCCGTCTGCGCGGCGGCTGGCGTCACGCAGTTGACCAGTACGCCGGTTTGCGCGAGCTCCTTGCCGAGCGCCTTGGTGAAGGCGATCACCCCGCCCTTGGCGGCGGCGTAGGCGGCGGCGTTGGGATTGCCCTCCTTGCCGGCAATCGAGGCGATGTTGACGATGCGGCCGTATTTCGCCTTCACCATGTGCGGCACCACGGCGCGGCAGCACAGAAACGGGCCGTTGAGATCGACGTCAATGACGCGCTTCCACTCTTCCACCGGGTAGTCCACCACCGGCTTGGTCGGGCCGGCGATGCCGGCGTTGTTGACCAGGATGTCGATGCGCCCGAGCTCGGCCACGGCCTTGGCCGTGGCGCGCTCGATGGCCTTCTGGTCGGTGACGTCGACCGGGTCGGACTTGGAGCCGACATCCCAGATGCGCACCTTGGCACCTGAGGCTTCGAGGCGCTTCACGATGGCGGCGCCGATGCCGATCAGCCCGCCGGTGACGACTGCGGTCCGGCCCTTGAAATCGAGTTGGTTCATTCCTTCACCGCTCCTGTCATTCCCGACACGTAGTGCTCGACGAAAAACGAATACAGCACCGCCACCGGCAGCGAGCCGAGCAGCGCGCCCGCCATCAGCGAGCCCCAGTGGTAGACGTCGCCCTCCACGAGCTCGGTGACCACGCCCACTGGCACGGTCTTGACCTCCGAGGATGAGATGAAGGTGAGCGCGTAGATGAACTCGTTCCAGGAAAGCGTGAAGGCGAATATGCCCGCCGAGATCAGGCCCGGCACCGCCAGCGGCAGGATGATCTTGGTGAGCACCTGCCAGCGGGTGGCGCCGTCGATGAGCGCGCACTCCTCCAGTTCGTAGGGGATGGTTCGGAAATACCCCATCAGCAGCCAGGTGCAGAAGGGAATCAGGAACGTGGGATAGGTCAGGATCAGCGCCCAGCGCGTGTCGAACAGACCCAGCTGCGTCACGATGGTGGCGAGCGGGATGAACAGGATCGATGGCGGCACGAGATAGGCGAGGAAGATCGCGAGCCCGACCTGCTTCGAGCCCTTGTA
>JAOTWE010000008.1 GCA_029863065.1 Betaproteobacteria bacterium | reverse complement strand
GCCTATGTGATTGCGTTGCTCTTTCTCCTCGTACGGCCGCAGGGCCTGTTCGGCGAGAAGATCATCGACCGGGTATAGCCATGCTTTACCGCGAAGCCGGGCAGTTCAAGTCCACCTACGCCGAAGACCAGCAGATCTTCCCGATTCGCCAGGACCGCATCGCGGTGGCGCTCCTGCTCGCCGTCGCGTTCGTGGTCGTGCCGATGGTCGCCAACCAGTACTGGCTGTCCGCGATCCTCACGCCGTTCCTCATCTTCGCGCTCGCCACGCTGGGGCTCAATATTCTTACCGGCTATGCCGGGCAGCTCTCGCTCGGCACCGCGGCGTTCATGGCGGTGGGCGCATTCATGGCCTACAACTTCGTGCTGCGCATGCCCTGGCTCGGCATCATCCCGAGCTTCATCCTCGCGGGGATCTGCGCGGCGGCGGTCGGCATCGTGTTCGGGCTGCCGAGCCTGCGCATCAAGGGCTTTTACCTCGCGGTGGCGACGCTCGCCTGCCAGTTCTTCGTGCTGTGGGCGATCCAGCGGATCGGCTGGTTCACGAACGACAGCGCTACGGGGGTCATCACTGCGCAGACCGTCGAGATCCTCGGTTATACCTTCGACACGCCGCAGTCGAAGTATCTGTTGACCCTCGGCATCGTGGCGGTGCTTGCCCTGCTGGCAAAGAACCTGATGCGCAGCGAGACGGGCCGCGCCTTCATGGCGGTGCGCGACATGGACGTGGCGGCGAGCGTCATCGGCATCCCGATGATGAAGACCAAGCTCCTCGCCTTCGCCATCAGCTCGTTCTACTGCGGCGTGGCCGGGGCGCTGTATGCCTACACCTACCTCGGCACGGTCGAGCCGGAGGCTTTCACGCTCGATCTGTCGTTCAGGATCCTGTTCATGGTCATCATCGGCGGGGTCGGCTCGATCCTGGGCTCGTTCCTCGGCGCGGCTTTCATCACCCTGCTGCCCATCTTCCTCAACGTGCTGTTCGGCGCGGCATCGCACACCTTCGGGCTGGACATCTCGCACGCCATCGTATCCAACATCGAGCTCATGATCTTCGGCGGCCTGATCATCTTCTTCCTGATCGTCGAGCCCCACGGCCTGGCGCGGCTGTGGCAGATCGCCAAGGAGAAGCTGCGCCTGTGGCCGTTCCCGCACTAGACACTCGGAATAGATTGGCTATACTGCTTGTTCCACTATATGGATCAGATCCCTGGCGGTTCCTCGGGGTCGAAAAATGAAGGAGGAGACCAGATGAAACGCACCACTTTCGCCTTGGCGCTGGCGGTCGCGGCCGGGTTCTCCGGCACGGCGCTGGCACAGGCCAAGGAGCAATTCGTGCCGGCCAACGGCTACTGGGTCGGCCCGTACGCGCCCGGAGGGTCAGGCATCTTCGGCGGGATGCTGGACTACTTCAAGTTGATCAACGAGCGCGACGGCGGCGTGAACGGCGTCAAGCTTACCTGGGAGAAGTGCGAGACCGAGTACAACAACGCGCGCGGCGTCGAGTGCTACGAGCGCTCGAAGAACAAGGGGCCGACAGGCGCCACCGTCATCCATCCGCTGTCCACCGGCATTACCTACTCGCTGATCGAGAAAGCGACCGCCGACAAGATCCCGGTGATCTCGATGGGCTACGGCCGCACGGACGCAAGCGACGGTCGCGTGTTCCCGTACATCTTCCCGCTGATCACCAACTACTGGTCGCAGAACACCGCCAAGATCAAGTTCATCGGCCAGAAGGAAGGCGGGATGGACAAGCTGAAGGGCAAGAAGATCGTGAACCTGTATCACGACTCGGCCTACGGCAAGGAAACGATCCCGGTGCTCGATGTGCAGGCGAAGAAATACGGCTTCCAGGTCACGCACATCGCCGTGCCGCATCCCGGCAACGAGCAGCAGTCGCAGTGGCTGCAGATCCGCCAACTCCGGCCCGACTGGGTGATCCTGCGCGGCTGGGGCGTGATGAACCCGACGGCGCTCAAGACCGCGGCGCGCTCCGGTTTCCCGCGCGAGAAGATCCTCGGTGTGTGGTGGTCCGGCGCGGAGGAGGACGTGATTCCCGCGGGCGACGCGGCCAAGGGTTACTACGCCGCGGCGTTCAACCTGCCGGGCACGCAGCACCCGGCGATGAAGGACATCCTGAAGTACGTCTACGGCAAGGGCCAAGGGGAAATGGACGACAAGTCGCGCGTGGGCTCGATATACCACACACGTGGTGTCGTGCACGGCATCGTTACCGTGGAGGCCATCCGCACGGCACAGTCGAAGTTCGGCAAGGGGAAGCCGATGACGGGCGAGCAGATTCGCTGGGGCATCGAGAACCTGAACATCGACGACAAGCGCCTGAAGGCGCTGGGCGCGACCGATCTGATGCAGCCGCTGAAGTTGTCCTGCAAGGACCACGAGGGCGGCGGCGCGGTCAAGTTCATGCAGTGGGACGGCAGGAAGTGGAACGTCGTCTCGGGCTGGATCGAGTCCGACCAGTCGATCGTGCGGCCGATGATCGAGGAGTCCGCGGCCGCCTACGCGAAGGAGAAGGGCATCACGCCGCGCGATTGCTGAGCGCCGTGACGCATTAGAGCAGCCCGAGAGGGGGAAGGCACGCCTTCCCCCTCTTTACGTGTGGAGCCGCAATGTCCGCTGTACCGATGCCGCAAGCAAAGACCGAGGCCTACCTCTCGGTCAGCAACGTCGAGGTGATCTACGACCACGTGATCCTGGTCCTGAGGGGCGTGTCTCTGCAGGTGCAGGAAGGCCAGATCGTGGCGCTGCTCGGCGCCAACGGCGCCGGCAAGACCACGACGCTGAAGGCGATCTCGAATCTGCTGCGCGCCGAGCGCGGCGATGTCACCAAGGGCTACATCGAGTTCCGCGGCCAGCGCATCGATCAGCTGAATCCCTCCGAGCTGGTGAAGCGCGGCATCTGCCAGGTGATGGAAGGGCGGCACTGCTTCCAGCACCTGACCGTCGAGGAGAATCTCCTGACCGGCGCCTATACGCGCGGTGGCGTGAACCTCGATGCCGATCTGGAAAAGGTCTACGGCTACTTCCCGCGCCTGAAGGATCGGCGCAAGGCGCAGGCGGGCTACACCTCGGGCGGCGAGCAGCAGATGACCGCCATCGGCCGCGCGCTGATGGCGCGGCCGACGATGATCCTGCTCGACGAGCCGTCGATGGGGCTCGCGCCGCAGCTGGTCGAGGAAATCTTCGAGATCGTGAAGAGCCTCAACCAGAAGGAGAAGGTGAGCTTCCTGCTGGCGGAGCAGAACACCAACATCGCGCTCAAGTACGCCGACTACGGCTACATCCTGGAGAACGGCCGCGTGGTGATGGACGGCGAAGCCAAGTCGCTCGCCGAGAACGAGGACGTGAAGGAGTTCTACCTCGGCTTCTCCACCGGCGGGCGCAGGAGCTTCCGCGACGTCAAGTCCTACCGCCGCAGGAAGCGCTGGCTCTGAGCCCGTATTACGACGCGCTGGAGACGCGCTCGCCCGAAGAGCGCGAGGCGGCGCTGATGGCGGCGCTGCCGAAGCATCTGGCGTACGCGAAGCAGAAGGCGCCCGGCTGGGCGCGCATCCTCAAGGACATCGAGCCCGCGAGCGTGACGTCGCGCGCGGCGCTGGCGAAGCTGCCGGTGACTCGCAAGTCCGACCTCGCGGAGCTGCAGAAAGCCCTGCCGCCGCTCGGCGGCCTGAATGCAACGCCGGTCGAGAAGATGGCCAAGCTGTTTGTTTCTCCCGGCCCGGTCTACGACCCCGAAGGGCAAGGCAAGGACTGGTGGCGCACCGCGCGTTCCCTCTACGCCGCGGGCTTTCGCGCCGGCGACGGGGTGCTGAACGGCTTTTCCTACCATTTCACACCGGCCGCATCGATGGTCGAGCACGGCGCCCTCGCCATCGGCTGCACCGTGGTACCGGGCGGCATGGGGCAGACCGAGATGCAGGCGGCGACGATCCGCGACCTGCGCCTGAGCGCGTTCGGCGGCACCCCGTCCTTCCTCAAGCTGATCGTGGAGAAGGCCGACGAGCTGAAGACCGACATCACCTCGCTCACCAAGGCGATCGTCGGCGCGGAATACCTGCCGCCGGCGCTGCGCCAGGCTCTGCGCGCGCGCGGCATCCGCGTGCAGCAGCTCTACGCCACCGCGGACCTGGGCCTCCTCGCCTATGAGAGCGCCATGCCCGACGGCAAGGTCACCGAGGGCATGATCCTCGATGAAGCGCTGATTCTCGAAATCGTGCGCCCGGGCAGCGGCGACCCGGTGCCGGCGGGCGAGGTGGGTGAAGTGGTCGTGACCTCGCTGAACGCGGACTACCCGCTCATTCGCTTCGCGACCGGCGATCTGTCCGCGGTGCTCGCCGGCACCAGTCCCTGCGGACGCACGAATACGCGCATCAAAGGATGGATGGGGCGCGCCGATCAGACCACCAAGGTGCGCGCGATGTTCGTCACGCCCAAGCAGGTGGGCGAAGTGCTGCTTCGCCACAAGGAAGTGCTCAAGGCGCGCCTCGTGGTGGCGGGCGAGACGGGCAACGACGCCATGACGCTGAAGTGCGAGGTCAGGGAGCGGCCCGCAGGCCTTGCCGAGGCGATCGTCGCCTCGATCCGCGAGGTCACCAAGCTGCGCGGCGAGGTGGAACTGGTAACCCCGGGGAGCCTGCCGAACGACGGCAAAGTAATAGACGACACACGTAAGTACAACTAGAGGAGGAGCGCATGATGAAGCGAGTTCTTTTGGCGTTGGCGCTGGCCGTGGCTACCGGAGCGGCCTTCGCGCAGGCAGGCAAGACCGAAGTGCTGTGGCTCGGCCAGGCGGCGTTCCGCATCACCACGCCGGGCGGCAAGGTGATCATGATCGACCCGTGGATGCGCACCAATCCCAAGACGCCGGCCAACTTCAAGGATCTGCACGCGGTCGGGAAGATCGACTTGATCCTCGTCACGCATGCCCCCTTCGACCACTTCGCCGATGCGGCGGATCTCGCCAAGCTGAACGACGCGCCGATGCTGACGGGCGCGGGGCTCGGCAATACGGTCGCCACCCTCGGCATCCTGCCGACCAAGCTCGCGCCGCGCTTCGGCAAGAGCGGGACCGTCATGCCTTTCGCGCCGAATGGCGTGAAGATCACCGCGACGCACGCCGAGCATTCGTCCGAACTGGTATGGAAGAATCCCGCGACCGGCAAGAACGAGACCCATTTCGGCGGCGAGCCGGTCGGCTACGTGCTGGAGATGGAGAACGGCTTCAAGATCTACCACATGGGCGACACGGGCCTGTTCGGCGACATGGGCCTGATCGGCGAAATCTACAAGCCGGATCTCGTCCTGATGCCCATCGGCGGCCATTTCACGATCGGCCCGGTGGACGCAGCGCTCGCAACCAATCGCTTTCTCAAGCCCAGGTTCGTCATCCCGATGCACTACGGCACTTTTCCGGTGCTGGCGGGCACGCCCGAGGAGTACATCAAGGCACTGGGCAATACCAGCACCCGCGTGATCGTTCTGCAGCCCGGGGAAAAAGTCGAGTTCTGAGCTAGCTGCGGCGAGCCGCGCCGACGGGCAAGCCGTCGACGCGGCGCATTTCCTCGTTCCTGAGCGCCGCGGGATCGGCGAGGAAGGCATTTACGAAATCAAGGGCGTCGGCGCCCCAGAACAATTCGCCGTCGACTTCCCAAGTCGGCACGCCGAACGCGCCGCGCGCAGCAGCATCCTCCGTGTACTTGCGCAGCGTGTCCTTCACCTCCGGTGAAGTGAGTCTCGCGTCGCCCACGCCCAGTTCCGCGGCCAAGGCCTTGAACGCGACGGGGTCGGAGGCCTCCGCCCCGGTCGTCCAGATCGCATCGAATATCCTGCCGACGTTCGCGCGGCTCGGCCCGGCGGCAATCACCAATCGCAGGTGATGCAGCGGATTGAACGGATGTGAGGCCGGAAAGCGGAACGGGATGCCGAGGCTCTTCGCCCACCACGTGCACCAGCGGTAGGTCCAGCGGCGCTTCTCGGCGATCTCGGCGGGGCCCTTGTTGCCGAAGTGATTGAGCAAGGCGGCAAAGAGCACCGGCTTCAGCTCCACGTCGACGTCGCGCGGCAGCTCGTGGAGGCGCTTGAACGCGATGTAGGAGTAGGGCGAGACGAAATCGAAGTACCAGGTGAGTGCGCGCATGGCGCTATCCTAGCGCCAGTCAAAGGGGGACGAACATGACAGTCAGGATCGAGAAGAAGGGCAAGGTCTGGACGGTGATCCATTCGCGCCCCGCGGCGCGCAACGCCATGGACCCGGATAGCGCCGACGCGCTGGTTGACGCCTTCGTCGCATTCGACCGCGACCCCGATGCCGCAGTAGCGGTCCTGTGGGGCGAGGGCGGCGCGTTCTGCGCGGGCTGGGATCTCAAGTACGGCGCGTCGCTGCTCGAAGACCCCGCGCCGCTGCAGGAGATTGCCTATCCGCTCGACGAGCGCGTGCGCGAGAACGGCCAGCTGCCGCGCGGGCCGCTCGGGCCAACGCGCCTGGAGCTCGACAAGCCGGTAATCGCCGCGGTCGCGGGGCCCGCCGTGGCGGGCGGTTTCGAGCTCGCGCTGTGGTGCGACATACGTGTGATGGAGCAAACAGCGTATTTCGGCGTCTACTGCCGTCGCTGGGGCGTGCCGCTCATCGACGGCGGCACGGTGCGGCTGCCGCGCATCGTCGGCACCGGCCGCGCCCTGGAGATCATTCTCACGGGCCGCAAGGTGCCGGCCGACGAGGCGCTGCGCATCGGCTGCTGCGAGCACGTGGTGGGCGAGGGCAAGTCGCGCGAGTTCGCGGAAGCGATGGCACACGAGATCGCGCGCTTCCCGCAAGCCTGCACGCGCGCCGACCGGCGCTCGGTCTACGCGCAGCAGGGACAGTCAGTGCGCGAGGGCATGCGGCGCGAGTGGTACAACGGGCTGCCCGCGTTCCACGCCGAGGGCGCGGCGGGCGCGGAGCGCTTCGCCTCAGGCAAGGGGCGGCACGGATCCTTCAGCGATCTCTGAGGCGCGCGCGGGGAGCGCGGCGAGCACCGCTTCGTGCTCGGCGTCGCTCATTTCCCCCCAGCGCGCGATCTCGTCGAGCGTCCTGCGGCAGCCGCGGCAGTAGCGGATGTTCGCGTCCATGACGCAGACCTTGTTGCAGGGCGACTTCACGCGGCTTGCTTGGCCGCGATTGCCTTGCCGGCCTTCGACTGCGGCTCCTTGCCGATGACGCCGCAGATCCACTGCCCGGTGGCGACGAGCCTGCCGAGGTCGATACCGGTGTCGATGCCCAGGCCGTTCAGCATGTAGACGACGTCCTCGGTGGCGACGTTGCCCGACGCCCCCTTGGCGTAAGGGCAGCCACCCAGGCCCGCCACCGACGAATCGAAGGTCGCGACGCCCATCTCGAGCGAGGCGTAGATGTTGGCGAGCGCTTGGCCGTAGGTGTCGTGGTAATGGCCGGCGAGACGCTCGATCGGCACGCGCTCGGCGCAGGCCTCGATCATCGCCTTGGTCCTGCCGGGGGTACCGGTGCCGATGGTGTCGCCGAGCGAAACCTCGTAGCAGCCCATGTCGTGCAGCGCCTGCGCCACCTCGGCGACCTTGCTGGGTGCGATCTCACCCTCGTAGGGACAGCCGAGCACGCAGGAAATGTAGCCGCGCACTTTCACCCCGGCCGCGCGGGCCGCATCGGCCACCGGCCGGAAGCGCTCCAGGCTCTCGGCGATCGAGCAGTTGATGTTCTTCTTCGAAAAGGATTCGGATGCCGCACCGAACACCGCGACTTCCTTGGCGCCTGCTGCGAGCGCGGCCTGGAAGCCTTTCAGGTTGGGGGTTAGCACCGGGTAGGACACGCCGGGCCTGCGCTTGATGCCCTCCAGCACCTCCGTGTGGTCGGCCATCTGCGGGATCCACTTCGGCGAGACGAAGGCCGTGGCCTCGATTGCCGTCAGCCCGGCGTCGGCGAGCCGCCCGATCAGCTCGAGCTTCACCTTCGTCGGCACCTCCGCTTTCTCGTTCTGCAGGCCGTCGCGCGGCCCGACTTCGACAATGCGCACCTGCTTTGGCATTGCGGCCATGGCTACTCCAATGTCAGCAGTTCGGCGCCTTCGGGCACCTGCTCGCCGGCGGCGAAGTGGATCGCCTTCACCACCCCGTCGGCCGGCGCGCTGATGGTGTGCTCCATTTTCATCGCTTCGAGGATCAGGAGCGGCGCGCCCTTTTCGACCTTTGCCCCGGGCTTCACCAGCAGGGCGATCACCTTGCCCGGCATCGGCGCGGCGAGGCTGCCCGGCGCGCTCTCGTCCTCGTCGGCGGGCAGGCCTTCTTCGAGCCTCAGCACCACCCGCGCGCCGCCCGCGGACACGAGCCAGTCCTGCGCCACGTGCACTGCACGCGCCTCGAACACGCGACCATCCAGCTGCAGGCGCAAGCTGCCCGGCGCCGTGCGCTCGGCCGTGAGGGCGTACTCACGGCCGTCGATCGTGAGGCCGAAGCCGGTGGACCGGAATTGCAGCGTAACCTCGTGGCGCCGGCCGTGCTCGGCGAACACGAAGCGGTGGTGCGAGCCCTGGTTCAGGCGCCAGCCGTCGACGCTGTCCCAGGGCGAGTAGGGGTCGCCCGAGCCCGCAGCACGCGCGCGCCCCTCGTCGGCTTCCTCCAGCAATTCCGCCATGGCGGCCGCCGCCAGCAACTCATGCGAGGCGGCCTGCACGGGCGGGAAAAGCTCGTTGCGGCTGCGTTCGATGAGACCGGTGTCGAGGTCCCCGGAGCCGAAAGCGCGGCTGCGCACCACGCGCTCGAGGAACTCGACATTGGTCTTCACGCCGACGATCTCCACACCGGCGAGCGCCGCCGCGAGCCGCGCGAGGGCGGCTGGCCGGTCCTCACCCCAGGCAATCAGCTTGGCGATCATCGGGTCGTAGTGCGGGGAAATCGTCGCGCCGGCTTCGACGCCGGTGTCGATGCGCACTGCGTCCGCGGCCTGTGGAAAGCGCAGGTGCGCAAGGCGCCCCGTCTGCGGCAGGAAGCCGCGCTCCGGATCTTCGGCATACAGGCGCGCTTCGATGGCATGACCGCGAATTGCGAGCGCCTTCTGCGCGAGCGGCAGCGGCTCGCCCGCGGCGACGCGCAGCTGCCATTCGACGAGGTCGAGCCCGGTGATCATTTCGGTGACCGGGTGCTCGACCTGCAGGCGCGTATTCATCTCCATGAAGTAGAACCTGCCTTCCGGCTCGGCGATGAATTCCACGGTGCCGGCGCCGACGTAGCCGACGGCGCGCGCCGCGGCGACCGCGGCCTCGCCCATCTCCCGTCGGCGCTTGTCGCTCATGCCCGGCGCGGGCGCCTCTTCCAGCACCTTCTGGTGGCGCCGCTGCACCGAGCAGTCGCGCTCGAAAAGGTAGACGCAGGCGCCTTGCGTGTCGCCGAACACCTGAACCTCGATGTGCCGCGGCCGCTCGAGATAGCGCTCGATCAGCACGTGTGCGTCGCCGAACGCGGCTTTTGCCTCGCGCTGCGCGCCCTCGAGCCCGCCCTGGAACTCTGCGGCCTTCGTCACGATGCGCATGCCCTTGCCGCCGCCGCCCGCCGAGGCCTTGATGAGCACCGGAAAGCCGATCTTCTGCGCTTCCTTCGCGAGAAAGCCGGGATCCTGCTTCTCGCCGTGGTAGCCGGGCACAAGCGGCACGCCGGCTTTCTCCATCAGGCGCTTGGCCGCCGACTTGTCGCCCATGGCGGCGATGGCTTCCGGGGTCGGCCCGATGAACACGATGCCCGCCGCGGCGCAGGCGCGCGCGAACGCCTCGTTCTCGGAGAGAAAGCCGTAGCCGGGATGAATCGCTTGGGCGCCGCAGCGCTTTGCCGCCTCGATCACGCGTTCGCCGCGCAGGTAGCTCTCCGCCGCCGGCGCCGGGCCGATGAGGAAGGCCTCGTCGGCGAGCTTGACGTGGCGCGCGCCGGCGTCGGCTTCCGAGTAGACAGTGGCGACGCCGATGCCCAGGCGCCGCGCGGTGGCGGCGACGCGGCAGGCGATCTCGCCGCGGTTGGCGATCAGGATCTTGCGGAACATCAGCGCTTCCAGGCGGGCTTGCGCTTCTCGAGAAACGAGGCGACGCCCTCTTTGCCTTCGGGCGTGGCGCGAATCTCGGCGATGCGTTTCGCGGTCTCGGCGACCATCGCGTCGTCCACCTTGCCGGAGGCAACGTCGCGAATCAGGTCCTTGATCTTCGCCATCGCACCCGGCCCGCCGTGGAGAAGATTCTCGAGAATTTTATCGATCTCGCCGTCGAGCTCTTCCGACGGCGAGACATGGGACAACAAACCTATGCGATACGCCTCGTTCCCGTCGAAGACTTCCGCCGACAGGAAGTAGCGACGCGCCATGCGTTCCCCCATCGCCCGCACCACATAAGGGCTGATAGTCGCCGGCGAAAGCCCGATCTTGGCCTCGGACAGGCAGAACTTCGCTTCCGGCACGCCGACGGCGATGTCACAGGCGGCGACCAGGCCGATCCCGCCCGCGTAGACCGGGCCGTGGACGCGCGCGATCGTGGGTTTCTTCATGCGATCGAGCGTCTGCAGCATGCCGGCGAGTCCCTTCGCGTCGGCGAGGTTCTGCTCGTAGGTGTAGCCGGACATGCGCTTCATCCAGTTGAGGTCGCCGCCGGCGCAAAAGGCCGGGCCGTTGCCGCCGAGCACCACGGCGCGCACCTGGCCGTCGGCGTCGAGCTCGCGCAGCGCCTTGGTCACCGCCGCGATGAGCGCGTCGTCGAACGCATTGCGGATCTCGGGGCGGTCGAGCGTCAGGCGGGCGACGCCATCCTTCGTTTCCATTTTCAGCATGTCAGGCGATCCCCGGCTCGATTGTCACCTCGGTTTTCACCGAGTTGGCGATGAAGCATTTGTGATGGGCATCTTCGTGCAGTCGCGCGTGCTCTTCCGGGGTCGGCTTGCGTCCGGAAAAAGTCACGGCCGGCCGGAGCGTCACGCGCGTCATCGCCTCGCGCCCCTCGGCGTTCTTCCCCAGGACCCCCGAGGCGTGATCGACGTAGTGGTCGACGACCAGCTTCGCCTTCCAGGCGAGGTGCAGGAACCAGAGCATGTGGCACGAGGAGATCGAGGCGACGAAGGCCTGTTCCGGATCCACCCCCGCGGCGCCCTTCGCGGTGGGCGGGATGTTGCCCGGGGCAGCGCTCGCGGGTACCTGGATGCCGCCTTCGAAGGCAAGCGTATGCGAGCGGCTGTAGGTCCTGTAATCGAAGTCGGCGCCCTGGCGGCGCCACTCGATGGTGGCTTTGTGCTCGGACACGGCTACATCCGGAAGACGCCGAACTTCGTCGGCTCGACGTCGGCATTCAGCGATGCGGAGATCGCGAGCCCAAGAAGCCGCCGCGTATCGGCCGGATCCACCACGCCGTCGTCCCACAGGCGCGCGCTCGAGTAGTAGGGATGGCCCTGGCGCTCGTACTGCTCGCGGATCGGCGCCTTGAAGGCCTCCTCGTCCGCCTGCGTCCTGAACTCGCCGCGCACCGTGGCGAGCACGCTCGACGCCTGCTCGCCGCCCATGATGGAGATGCGGGCGTTCGGCCACATCCAGAGAAAGCGCGGCGAATAGGCGCGCCCGCACATGCCGTAATTGCCCGCGCCGAAGGAGCCGCCAAGGATCACGGTGAACTTCGGCACCCGGGCGGTGGCCACGGCGGTCACCATCTTGGCGCCGTCCTTGGCGATGCCGCCCGCCTCGTATTTCTTGCCCACCATGTAGCCGGCGATGTTCTGCAGGAACAGGAGCGGGATGCCGCGCTGCGCCGCGAGCTCGATGAAGTGCGCGGCCTTGAGCGAGCTCTCGGAGTAGAGGATGCCGTTGTTGCCGAGTATCGCCACCGGGTAGCCGTGCAGGTGCGCGAAGCCGGTGACGAGCGTCGTGCCGTAGTTCTGCTTGAATTCGTCCAGCTCCGAGCCGTCGACGATGCGCGCGATTACCTCGCGCACGTCGTAGGGCTTGCGGACTTCGGCCGGGATCACGCCGTAGATCTCCTCGGCGGGGTAGAGCGGCTCGCGCGGCGCGCGCACATCCAGCGACACGCGCTTGCGGGTATTAAGGCCGGCGACGATTCGTCGGCAGATGGCGAGCGCGTGGGCGTCGTTCTGCGCGTAGTGGTCGGCGACGCCCGAGACCTTGGTGTGCACGTCGGCGCCGCCGAGCTCCTCCGGTGTCACCACTTCGCCGGTCGCCGCCTTAACGAGCGGCGGGCCGCCGAGGAAGATCGTGCCCTGGCCCTTGACGATGATCGACTCATCCGCCATTGCCGGCACGTAGGCGCCGCCCGCGGTGCAGGAACCCATCACCGCGGCGATCTGCGGGATGCCGGCCGCCGACAGGTTGGCGATGTTGAAGAAAATGCGGCCGAAGTGCTCGCGGTCCGGGAAGACATTGTCCTGCTCGGGAAGGAAACCGCCGCCCGAATCCACCAGGTAGATGCAGGGCAGTCGGTTCTGCGCGGCGATCTCCTGCGCGCGCAGGTGCTTCTTCACCGTCATCGGGTAGTAGGTGCCGCCCTTGATGGTGGCGTCGTTGGCGACGATCACGCACTCGCGGCCCGAGACGCGCCCGACGCCACAGATGATGGAGGCCGAGTGCACGTCGCCGCCGTACATGTCGTACGCGGCGAGCTGGCCGACCTCGAGAAAGGGCGCTCCGGGATCGAGCAGCGTGCGCACGCGCTCGCGCGGCAGGAGCTTGCCGCGCGCGGCATGCTTCGCGCGCGCATCCTCCGGACCGCCGGTCGCTGCCTGCGCCACTTTCGCGCGCAGGTCGGCCACCAGCGCTCGCATGCGCTCGGCGTTGGCGCGGAATTCGTCCGAACGCGGGTTGAGCCTGGAGCGGATGGTCGGCATCAACGGCCTCCCAGAGAGCGCCCGATCACCAGCCGCTGGATGTCGCTCGCCCCCTCGTAGATCTTGCACACGCGCACATCGCGCCAGATGCGCTCCACGGGAAAGTCCGCCACGTAGCCGTAGCCGCCGTGAATCTGCATGGCATCCGAGCAGACCTTCTCCGCCATCTCGGAAGCGAACAGCTTCGCCATCGAGGCTTCCTTCAGGCAGGGCTCGCCCGCGTCGCGCAGGCGCGCGGCGTACAGGTACATCTGGCGGGCGGCCTCGACCTGCGTCGCCATGTCGGCGAGGCGGAAATTGACCGCCTGGTGCTCGAACAGCGTCTTGCCCATGCTCTTTCGCTCCTGCGCGTAGGCGAGCGCCGCCTCGAACGCGGTGCGCGCCATGCCGGTGGCCTGCGCGGCGACGTTGATGCGCCCGGATTCGAGGTTCGCCAGCGCGATGCGGTAGCCCACGCCCTCGTCGGCGAGCCGGTTCGCGACGGGGACCTTGCAGTTCTCGAGCACGATCTGTGCCGTGTCGGAGGCGCGCTGGCCGGTCTTGTCCTCGATCCGCGCCACCGTGTAGCCGGGCGTGGCTGTCGGCACCACAAAGGCGCTAATGCCCTTTTTGCCGGCAGCCTTGTCGGTGACGGCGAAGACCACCGCCAGGTCGGCAGTCTTGCCGGACGTGATGAACTGCTTCACGCCGTTCAGCACGTAATGCGGGCCGTTCTTCTCGGCGCGCGTCGTGATGGCCGCGGCATCCGAGCCGCCTTGCGGCTCCGTGAGCGCGAAGGCGCCGAGCATGGCGCCCTTCGCCACCGGGCGCAGGAACTCCTCTTTCTGCGCCTTGCTGCCGTAGCCCTGCAGGATGTTGGCCACCAGGTTCGTCACCATGACGATGGTGCAGGTCGAGCCGTCGCCCGCCGAGATTTCGTCGCAGGCAATGGCGAGTGCCGTGTAGTCCATCCCCGCACCGTCCCACTCTTCAGGGATCGCCACGCCCATCAGGCCCATCGCCGCCAGTTCCTTCACCTGCTCGCGGGGAAAATGCTTGTCGCGGTCCCAGGCGCCCGCCTTGGGCGCGAGCTGCTCGCGGGCGAAGCGTCGGATCGCGTCCCGCAGCTGCTCGTGGTGGGCGGCGAGGCTCATCTTCAGCTCAACCGCGAGTAGGTCACCGTGTGGTGGGTAAACAGGCGCCCCTTGCCGTCGTGGCACTCGGCCGTGCCGTAGATGATGCGCTTGCCCGTCTTCAGCACGCGCGCCGTGCAGTAGACGGTTTCGCGGCGCGCCGCGTTCAGGAACGCAGTGTTCAGCTCGGAGGTCACCGCGTCGTGCTCGATGCCGATGTGGCGCTTGATGGCGAGCCACATGGCGCAGTCGGCCGCCGCCATGAAGGCGGGGCCGTTTACCGTGCCGCCGGGGCGCTCGAGCGCGCTGCGATACGGCATGGCGATGGTGCATTCATGATCGTCCACCGCGACCAGGCGCATGCCGTAGTCGCGGACGAAGCGCGCGCGCCTGAGCAGCGCCTGCAGCTGGCGCTTGGACGGTTTCTTCAGGCTCACGCGAGTTCGAGTGCCATGGCGGTGGCTTCGCCACCGCCGATGCACAGGCTCGCCACCCCGCGCTTGCCGCCGTACTTGCGCAGCGCGCCGATGAGCGTGACGAGGATGCGTGCGCCCGAGGCGCCGATCGGGTGCCCAAGCGCGCAGGCGCCGCCGTGCACGTTGACCTTGCCGTGCGGCAGCTTCAATTCCTGCATCGCCGCCATCGCCACCACGGCGAACGCCTCGTTGATCTCGAACAGGTCCACCTTGTCCGCGCTCCAGCCGGTGCGCTCGAAAAGCTTCTTGATGGCGCTCACGGGAGCGGTGGTGAACCAGCCCGGCTCCTGCGCGTGGGTGGCGTGGCCGACAACCATGGCAAGCGGCGCGAGGCCGCGCTTCTCGGCGGTGGAACGGCGCATCAGCACGAGCGCCGCGGCGCCGTCCGAAATCGAGCTCGAATTGGCGGCCGTCACCGTGCCGTCCTTGCGGAAGGCGGGCTTCAGCGTCGGGATCTTCGCCAGGTTGGCCTTGAACGGCTGCTCGTCGGTTTCGATGAATTTCTCTTCCTTGCCGGCCTTGATCGCGATCGGCGTGGTCTCCCAGGCGAACCAGCCTTCCTTGTTCGCCTTCTGCGCGCGCTCGAGCGAGGCGATGGCGAATTCGTCCTGCGCCTGGCGCGAGAACGCGTACTTCTGCGCGCAATCTTCGGCGAAGGATCCCATCAGGCGGCCCTTGTCGTAGGCGTCCTCCAGGCCGTCGTAGAACATGTGGTCGATGACCTGGCCATGCCCCATGCGCAGCCCGGTGCGCGCCTTGGGGAGAAGGTACGGGGCGTTGCTCATGGATTCCATGCCGCCGGCGACGACGATCTCCATGCTGCCGGCACTGAGAAGATCGGCCGCCAGCATCGCCGCCTTCATCCCGGAGCCGCACATCTTGTTCACCGTCGTGCAGCCGGCGGCAAGCGGCAGCCCCGCGCCGAGCGACGCCTGGCGCGCGGGCGCCTGCCCCTGGCCCGCGGCCAGCACGCAGCCCATGAGCACTTCCTGCACGTCCTCGGGCTGCACCTTCGCGCGCTCGACGGCGGCGCGGATGGCGGCGGCGCCGAGCTCGGGGGCGGCGAAGCCCTTCAGCTCGCCCTGAAAGCCGCCCATCGGGGTGCGGGCGGCGGAAACGATGACGATGGGATCGTTGGCCATGATTTACTCCGTTCGGGTGCAGTTGAGATCGCGCAGCAAGCCGTCCTGCAGATCGTAGATCCAGCCGTGCACGGCGAGCGGCTGCTTTCGCGCCCAGGCGTCCTGGACCGAAGTGCACTGGCTGATATGGTGGACTTGCTCGCGCACGTTGAGTTCGCACAGGCGGCGGTGGCGCGCGTCGTCGTCGCCGATCACCCGCAATTCTTCAGCATGCCGGCCGGCCACGTCCTGCACGTGCCGCAGCCAGTTCTCCGAGAGCCCCGTGCGCTGCCGGCTCATCGCCGCGAGCACGCCGCTGCAGCCGTAGTGCCCGCACAGGATGATGTGACGGACCTTCAGGAAGTCGACAGCGAACTGGATCACCGACAGGCAGTTGAGGTCGGTGTGCACGACGACGTTGGCGATGTTGCGGTGGACGAACACTTCGCCCGGCGCGAGCCCGGTGATCTGGTTGGCAGGCACGCGCGAGTCCGAGCAGCCGATCCACAGGTACTGCGGCGACTGCTGGCGCGCGAGGCGCGCAAAATAGTTCGGATCAGCGGCGAGTGCTTCGCGCGCCCACGCGCGGTTGTTCTCAAGCAGCGTCTCGAGGCTCATGCTGTCTCGCCGAACAGCTCGCGCCCGATCAGCCAGCGGCGGATCTCGCTCGTGCCGGCGCCAATCTCGTAGAGCTTGGCGTCGCGCCACAGGCGCCCGGTGGGCGTCTCGTTGATGTAGCCCATGCCGCCCATCGCCTGGATCGCCTCGCCCGCCATCCAGGTCGCCTTCTCGGCGGCGTAGAGGATGGCGCCGGCGGCGTCCTTTCGCGTCGTCTCGCCTCGGTCGAGCGCCTGGCCGACGGCGTAGACGTAGGCTCGGCAGGCGGAAAAGGTGGTGTACATGTCGGCGAGCTTGCCCTGCATGAGCTGGAATTCGCCGATCGGCTGGCCGAACTGCTTGCGCTCGTGCACGTAAGGCAGGACGACGTCGAGGCACGCGGCCATGACGCCGAGCGGCCCGCCCGCGAGCACCGCGCGCTCGTAGTCGAGCCCGCTCATCAGCACCTTCACGCCGTGGCCTTCGTCGCCGAGGACGTTTTGCACCGGTACCTCGCAGTCGCGGAACACCAGCTCGCAGGTGTTCGAGCCGCGCATGCCGAGCTTGTCGAGCTTCTGCGCGGTGGAAAAGCCCTTCATGCCCTTTTCCACCAGGAACGCGGTGATGCCCTGGTCGCTCGTCTTGCCGTAGATGACCAGCACGTCCGCGTCCGGGCCGTTCGTGATCCACATCTTGTTGCCGTTGAGGACGTAGCGCTCGCCGCGGCGCTCGGCGCGCAGGCGCATGGCCACCACGTCCGAGCCCGCGCCGGGCTCGCTCATGGCGAGCGCGCCCACGTGCTCCCCGGAGACGAGCCGCGGCAGGTATTTCTTCTTCTGCGCGTCGCTGCCATTCCTGCGGATCTGGTTCACGCACAGGTTGGAGTGCGCGCCGTAGGACAGGCCCACAGCGGCCGAGGCGCGCGAGATTTCCTCCATGGCGACGATGTGCGCGAGATAGCCCATCATCGTGCCGCCGTATTCCTCCTCGACCGTGATGCCGAGGAGGCCGAGCGCGCCGAACTTCTTCCACAGGTCGGGCGGAAACTCGTTCGCGCGGTCGATTTCGGCGGCGCGCGGCGCGATCTCCTTCTGCGCGAAGTCGTGCACCGTGTCGCGCAGCATGTCGAGCGTCTCGCCGTGATCGAAGCGCAGGAAATTCATTCCGGGGTGTCCGGGGTGTCGGCGAGCATCATCAGCGTCTGCTGCATGCTTGCCACGTGAGTGCCGTCGGCCGCGTAGATCTCGGCGCGCGTCACGGTCAGCGTGCGCCCGGGCCGGATCACCTGGCCGCGCGCCACCAGGTCGCCCCGCGCCGGCGCGAGGATGTTGATCTTGTACTCGACGGTGACGAGGGACGCGCTCGGGGGCATCAGCGAATAGGCGGCATAGCCGCAGGCTGAATCGGCAATCATGCCGAGAATACCGCCGTGCACGTAGGCCTTTTGCTGCGTGAGTTCCGGCCGAAAGGGCAGCGCGACCTCCGTATAGCCTGGCTCGACCACGGTGAGGCGCGCGCCGATCAGGTCCATCGCCTTCTGGCGCGCAAAGCTCGCGCACGCGCGCGGCAAAGGCGGGATCCTTGGGCTCGAATCTCGGCTGCGGTGCGTTCATCGGCGCGAGGCTACTTGACGTTTACGTTAACGTCAACTCCGCTTCCTCGACCCCAACTGCTTGCGCACGCGCTTTTCGAAGGCGGCGATCTCGGCGAGCTGCGCGGCGATGTCCTCGCGCTGGCGCTCGAGCGCCGCCTTGTGCGTCTCCAGCACGGCGAGAAAGCGCTCGAGCTGCGGCCGCTCGTCCTGCCCCGGCTCGTACATGTCGATCAGATCGCGGATTTCGGACAGCGTCAGCCCGAGGCGCTTGCCGCGCAGCGTCAGCTTCAGGCGCGTGCGCTCGCGCGGCGTGTAGATGCGGCGCTGGCCATCGCGCCGCGGCGCGAGCAGTCCTTCGGCCTCGTAGAAGCGGATGGCGCGCGGCGTGACGTCGAACTCGGCGGCGAGCTCGCCGATCGAGTACTCGGCGTCGGCGCGTTCCTTTTCGATTTGCCGCATGGTAGGGTGCGGTTGATTCTAGCCCAGGTTGCATTCGTGTCCGCTCTCGAATTCCCGCATGCAGAAGCGCCTGTCCCAGGTAGTACGCGGCGCATCGCGCCCGGCGTGCACTGGCTGCGCATGCCGCTGCCGTTCGCGCTCGATCACATCAACCTGTGGATGCTGGAGGACGGGGATGGCTGGACGCTGGTCGACACCGGCCTTGCCGACGCGCCGACGCGCGCGCTGTGGGACCAGGTCTTCACCGCGACGCTCGGCGCGCGCACCGTGCAGCGGATCCTGGTCACGCACTTCCATCCGGATCACGCGGGCAATGCCGGCTGGCTGTGCGAGCGCTTCGGCGCGCCGCTCTGGATGACGCAGGGCGAGTACCTGACCGCGCACGCGGTGCGCGCGGGCGCCGCGGGGTTCGTGGCGGAGGCGACGCTCGCCCTGTTCCGCGCGCACGGGCTCGATGAGGCGCGCCTCGGGCAGCTGGGCATGCGCGGCAACCAGTACCGGCGCCTCGTGGGCGAGCTGCCAACACAATACCGGCGCATCGTCGACGGCGAGTCGATCGTCGTGGGCGGGCGCGCCTGGCGCGTCATCACGGGCTACGGCCATGCGCCCGAGCACGCTTCGCTCTACTGCGAAGCGCTGGGCGTGGTCATCTCCGGCGACATGCTGCTGCCGTCCATTTCCACCCACGTCGGCGTCTGGCCGACCGACCCCGAGGGCGACCCGCTGGGCTACTTCCTGCGCTCGATCCGCCGATACCGCGAGCTGCCGGCCGACGTGCTGGTTCTGCCATCGCACGGCCTGCCGTTTCGCGGCGCGCACGCGCGCGTGGCGCAGCTGGAGGCGCATCACGAGGTGCGCCTGGCCGAGCTCTTGCAGGCCTGCGGCGAAGCCCCGCGCAGCGCCGCCGACGTGCTGGCGCTGATCTTCCGGCGGCCGCTCGATACGCAGCAGATGTTCTTTGCGATGGGCGAGGCGATCGCCCACCTGCATTACCTGGAGCGCGCCGGGCGCCTGCGCCGCACGCGCGGGCAGGACGGCGTGACACGGTTCACCCTCATCAAGGAGAAGGCATGGGAGAAAGCGCTGACGGCGTAAGCCGCGAACAGACCGCGAAGGTGCTGCACGAGGTGGCCGAGCGCTCCTCGCGCATCCTGCAGGAATTCGGCCAGAAACAGCTGGAGAGCACCATTTCCTCGGCGGTGAAGGACGAGCTCGGCATCGCCAAGGCGTACATGGACCTGTATTCGCGCATGCTGATGGACCCGAGCGCGCTGGCCGCCGCCTCGGTCAATTTCTGGGTCGATTCGATGCGCCTGTGGCAGTCCTCGTGGCTGAAGATGCTCGGCCAGGAGCCAGCGCCGGTGGCACGGCCGGCGCAGGGCGATGCGCGCTTCAAGGACCAGGAATGGTCGGACAATTTCCTCTTCGACTACATCAAGCAGTCCTACCTGATCGCCGCGCGCCACATCCAGCACGCGGTGGCGGGGGTGCAGGGACTGCCGGACGACTCGCAGAAGAAAATCGCCTTCTTCACGCGCCAGTACGTGGACGCGCTGGCGCCTTCGAACTTCGCCGCCACCAACCCGCAGGTGCTGCGCGAGACGCTCGCCTCGGGCGGTCAGAACCTGGTCAAGGGCCTCAACAACCTGCTAGGCGACATCGAGAAGGGCGAGGGGCAGCTACGCATCAGCATGACCGACGAGACGGCGTTCCAGCTCGGCAAGAACGTCGCCACCACGCCCGGCAAGGTGGTGTTCCAGAACGCGCTCCTGCAGCTCATCCAGTACCAGCCCTCGACCGCCGAGGTGTACCGGCGGCCGCTGCTCATCATCCCGCCGTGGATCAACAAGTACTACATCCTCGACCTGCGCGACAAGAACAGCTTCATCAAGTGGGCGGTGGACCAGGGGCACACGGTGTTCGTGGTTTCGTGGGTGAATCCCGACCAGCAGCTCGCCGAGAAGGGCTTCGACGACTATCTGACCGAAGGGGCGCTGGCGGCGATGGACGCCGCGATGCAGGCCGCGGGCGAGGAGCGGCTCAACGTCATCGGCTACTGCCTCGGGGGCACGCTGCTGGGCTGTGCTCTGGCGTATCTCGCCGCGAAGGGCGACGTGCGCGTCGCCTGCGCCACCTTCTTCGTCTCGCTGCTCGACTTCTCGCAGCCGGGCGAGCTCGGGGTGTTCATCGACGAGGCCCAGGTCGAGAATCTCGAGCGGCGCATGAACGAGCGCGGCTACCTCGAGGGCTCGGAGATGGCCTCGACCTTCAACATGCTGCGCTCCAATGACCTGGTGTGGTCGTTCGTCATCAACAACTACCTCATGGGCAAGGATCCGTTTCCGTTCGACCTGCTGTACTGGAACTCGGACTCGACGCGCATGCCGGCGCGCATGCACAGCTTCTATCTGCGCAACATGTACCTGAAGAACAAGCTCGGCGTGCCGGGGGCCGTCACGCTCGCCGGCGTGCCGATCGATCTGTCCAAGGTCGAGGTGCCCGCGTATTTCATCTCCACGGTCGAAGATCACATCGCGCCCTGGAAAACCACTTACAAGGGCGCGAAGTACCTCGGCGGCGAAGTGCGCTTCGTCCTGGGCGGCTCGGGGCACATTGCGGGCATCGTCAATCCGCCGGCGGCGAAGAAGTACCACTACTGGACGAACGACGCGATTGCCGACACGCCCGAAGAGTGGTTCGAAGGCGCCCAGCAGCACCCGGGATCCTGGTGGGAGGACTGGCAGCGCTGGATGGAAAAGCAGAACGGCGGCGACAAGGTCCCGGCGCGCATACCGTCCAACGCCATCGAAGACGCCCCCGGCTCGTATGTCATGCAGCGCCTCGGCAAGAAATAGCAAGCAATAGGTGCTGAGCCGCGAGGACAACGCGCTTCTCACGCAGGTGGGGCCGGGAACGGAGATGGGCGCGCTGTTCCGGCGCCACTGGCTGCCGTTCATGCTGGCCGACGAGCTGGTGGCCGAGGCGCCGCCGAAGCGCGTGCGGCTCCTGGGCGAGTGCCTGGTGGCGTTTCGCGACAGCCGCGGCCGCGCCGGGCTCCTGGGCGAGCATTGCCCGCATCGGCGCGCGAGCCTCGCTTTCGGCCGCAACGAGGCGGGCGGCTTGCGCTGCGTCTACCACGGCTGGAAGTTCGATGTGGCCGGGCGCTGCCTCGACATGCCCTCGGAGCCGCCGGGCTCGGGTTTTCGCGACAGGGTGCGCGCCGAGGCCTATCCCGTGACCGAGCGCGCGGGCCTGCTTTGGGCCTACCTCGGCCCGGCCGAGAAGCGCGCCGAGCTCCCTGAATTCGAATGGCTGGGCCTGCCGGCGGCGCAACGCTATGCGTCGCGCTGGGTGCAAGACTGCAACTACGCCCAGGCGCTCGAAGGCGAGATCGACGAGGCGCACGTGAGTTTCCTTCAGCGGCGCGTCGATGCGGCGGGACTCCCGGTCAGCGCACTTACCGGCGCGCATTTCCAGGAAGACCGGGCGCCGCGCTACACGGTGCACGAAACGCCCTACGGGCTTGCCTGCGGCGCGCGCCGTTTGGTGCAGGGTGACGAGTACCTGTGGCGCATCAACCTTTTTCTCATGCCCTGCTTCACGCTCATTCCGCCGGCCGACGACCCGAATTCGCGGCTGTTTCGCGCCTGGGTGCCGCAGGACGACGAGCATACGTCGGTGCTGTGCGTGAACTGGCGCACGGACAGGCCCGTGAGTGAGCGCGAACTCGAGTTATGGCAGCGCGGTGAGGTTGCGCACCGCAAGCTCGCGGAGTCGGCGGGCAAAATCACCGACCGCACGCTCGAGCACCTCGGCACGAGCGACAAGCCGGTGGTCGCCTTTCGCCAGCGCCTGCTGGGCACCGCGCGCCTGCTGGCCGAGGGCGTCGAGCCGCAGACGCCTTACGACCCGGACTGCTACCGCGTGCGTGCGCACGCGAGCCTGGTGTCGCGCGACGAGCGCGACTTCATCGAGCAGGAGGAGATCCGGCGCGGGATGCTCGCGCCGTGATCGCCTGCCTTTCTCAGTAAATCGCGATTGGATTTCCCGGCGATCCGGTGGCGCCCTTCATCTTGAGCGGCGACCACACGAACAGGAACTCGTAAGCCTTGTCGGCCACCAGCTGGCTGAGGTCCAGGTTCTCGAGGTTCCAGATGCCGCGCTTGGTCATCATCTTGATGTGGCATTCGAACGGCTGGTCGGTTTCGCCGGGCACGGCCTCCGTGGCCCAGGTGTCGGCGCCCGTCAGCGCGATCTTGCGCGTGGCGAAGTACTCGCAGGCCGAGATGCCGAATCCGGGTTCACCGGCGTTGAACTGCGCGATGCGCTTCTGCTTTTCTTCGGCATTGTAGCTGTCCCACTTGGATGGATGCCAGATGTCGCCGTGGCCGGTGTAGAGGAACACGCAGTCGCCTTCGCTGATCGGCGCGATGCCCTGGCGCTTGACCATCTGCTGCACGTCCTTGTCGGTGACAATGCCCGGATCGCCGGCCTTCTGCGGAATCGGCAGCTGCTTGCCGCGCAGCGCCACCGCATCGAGCAGCACGCCGCGGCACACGAATCCGAGCTGGCCGACGTGCTCAACCCCGAGCGGGCCGAGGCCGTAGGTGCCAACGTCCTTGTCTTCCAGGTAGCGCCCGTTGTAGAAAAACATCCCTTTCGAGGTAATGACGCCGATATGGCCGGGACCGTCGAATTGCGTGCCGATCTGGCCGATTTCCGTCGCCAGGTACTCGTCGTTGTAAACCATCTCCTGCTTGCCGAACGGTCCGCCGGTAGGCAGGCCGGGGATGGTCATGCGCCAGCCGCGGCTGCCGAATCCCGGTGCATCCTGCTGGTACACCTTGCCGAGCGTTGCCACTTTGCCCTTCTTCACCAGCTTCATGGCTTTCAACACCGAAGCCGCGGACCTGCGATTCGCCGACCCCGCCTTGTCATTCGGGCCCCACTCGCTCGGTGCCCATTTGTCCTTCAGCGGCTCGTCGTTTACCGCCCAGCCGGCGGCGCCGTAGGCGGCCAACAGCGTGGCTGCGCAGGCCAGCCCCGACCTACGGAGTATTAGCTTTCTGTCCATGGTCTCCCTCCCGGATTTTCGACGCGGGACCTTGCTTCGGTCCCGCGGCGTCAGCATACGCCGCTAAGCGCTAGGCGCGCGCGGCAAATTTCGCCATGTACTCCAGGCCGGCGATGGCGCGCGGCCCGTACCAGGAGGTCATCTCGCCGTCCACGAGCAGCACGGGTTTTCCCGTACGTCCAGCGACTTCGACTCGATGACGCTCGCCGAAGCGGTAGGGCTCCGAGCAAAGCAGCACCAGCTCGGCGTCCACCATGCGCAGGTCCTCGACCTTGGGATAGCGCTCCGCTGCTAGCGCGGGCAGCGTCTGCAGGCCGAACAGCGCCAGCGTGCGCGAAATGTACGTATCGCGCGACACCGTCATCCAGGGATCCTTCCAGATGAGGTACAGGACGCGTCGCTCCGGCAGTCGCGATGCGCAGGCCTGGTCGTAGGCGGCCTGGAAGCGCGCGCAGAGCGCCTCGGCCTCGGGCTCGCGCGCGAACGTGCGGCCGAATTGCCGGTAGAGCTCGAGGTTGTCGAGCGGGCCCAAGGGGTGAGTGACGACGAGGTTGGGGACGAACTTCGCCAGCTCGTCCGCCGTCTCCTTGCGATTTTCGTCCACGTTGAGGACGACGTGCGTAGGCTCGAGGGCGCGCACCTTGGCGAGGTTCACGTCCTTCGTGCCACCCACCTTCGGTATGCGCCGCAGGACTTCCTTCGGATGCACGCAGAATCCGGTGCGCCCCACGAGCTCGCCGGCGAGGCCGAGCGCGCACACCAGCTCGGTAAGCGAGGGCACCAGCGAGACGATGCGCCTCAAAGCGGCAGGTCGCGCGGCTTGCGCGGCGCGCGCGCGGCGATGCGGTCGTAGAGCCAGCCGGGCAGGACGCGCAGCACGGACGACACCAGCGCCATCTGCCACGGGATCACCGCGAGTCGCCGGCGCGCGCCGATCGCCCGGCCGATGCGCCGCGCCGCCTCGTCCGCGGACAGCAGAAAAGGCATGCGGTAGCGATTGACACGCGTCATCGGCGTGTCGATGTAGCCGGGACAGATGGTAACCACGGAGACGCCCGTGCCCACCAGCTCGACGCGCAGCGCCTCGAGCCAGCGGATGGCCGCCGACTTGGAGGCACTGTAGGCGCCTGCGCCCGGCAGGCCGCGAAAGGCGGCGACGCTGGCAATGCCGCACAGCGTGCCGCCGCGCGCGGCGCGCATCGCGGGCGCAAACGCGGCAAGCGTCGCGGCAAGGCCGGTGACGTTGACCTCCAGCACACGCTGGAGCTTTGCCACGTCCGCGCCATCCTCGCCGTGCGTGCCGACTGAAATGCCGGCGTTGGCAATCACGAGGTCGGGTGCGCCATGGCGCGCGCAGAACTCCTGCGCTGCGTGCGCGAGCGCGGCGTGATCGGCGACGTCGAGCGCATGAACCTCGAAGCGTCCGGGCAGGCCCGAAGCGAGCGCCTGCATGGGTTCCTGGCGGCGTGCGATCAGGCCTATAACCGTGCCGGGCGCGGCGTAGTGCCGCGCGAGCGCCGCGCCCAGCCCGACGGACGCGCCGGTGATGACGATGCGGCGCATTGCCGGGGGCGTTAGCCCGTCGCCTAACCGCCCTTGCGAGCCACGCCGATCAGGTAGTCCACGGTGTTCAGCATCCCTTGCTGGGTGCGCCCTTGCTCCGCGCTCACCGTGTAGCGGCCCTGCACCGCGAGCGCCGGCGTGCCGTCGATGCGGTAGGCGGCGGTCTGCTGCATGGCACGGCGCACTTTGCTCTGCACGCCGAAGGACTTGAATGCGTCCTCGTAGCGCTTCGGGTCGACGTCCTGTTTGCGCAGCCAGTCCGCGAACGTCTCGGGATCGCGCGTGTTCAGGCGCTCGCGGTGGATGGCCTCGTAAAACGGCCGGTGCAGCCGCTCGAGCACGCCGAGCGCCTCGAAGGAGTAGAAGACCGCGGCCTCGCGCGCCCAGCCCTCGTTGAGCACCGCAGGCACGGGCCGGAATCGCACGTCGGCCGGCAGGCGCGCGACCCATTTTTCAAGCAGCGGCTCGAGCGTGTAGCAGTGCGGGCACCCGTACCAGAAGAACTCGAGCACCTCGATCTTGCCCTGCGCCTCCACGGGCTGGGCGGGCTTGAGCTCGGAATAATCCACGCCCGGCGCGGGCCGGCGTGCCTGCGCGAAGCTGGCGAGCGGGGCAAGCGCCAGAGCTGCAACCAAGGTGCGGCGGCGGTAGTCCATGTCAGTTCACCTTCCGGGACGCGGGATCTTTGAGTTTGACCAGGTTGGCATCGACTCCGTTCTGCGCCAGCGACTGGCGCACCCGGTTCAGATCCTCGACCTTGGCATAGGGACCGAGGCGCACGCGGTAGAATGTGCCCCGGTCGGGCAGGGTCGTCGGCTCGACGTTCGACTCGAAGCCGAGCATCGCCAGCCGCGCCTTCTGGTTGTCCGCGTCGGCCGGATTCTGGAACGCCCCGGCCTGGATGTAATAGATGTCCTTGCTCGCCGCCGGCGCCGCCGCCACCACCTGCTCGGGTGCCGGCGTCTTCGCCGCGCGCAGCCGCTCGCGCAGTTCGCGGTCGCTGAGCGGTTCTTCGCCGCCCGCCAGGATCTTGTAGAAGTCGAAGCGCGGCTTCTCGGGCGCCGTCACCGCAGGCACCGGAGCCTGCGGCTTCTGTGCGGTCCCGTCCTGCGGCAGGCCGGCAAGCGCCGACGGCTTGCCCGGCTGGCCCTTGGCATCCTCGGCCGCAGGCTTGCCGCGGCTCATGAACGGGATCGGCGTCTTGTTGAGGTAGAGCGCGATGCCAAGCGCAATGGCCAGGCCGATGAGCAGGCCGACGAACATGCCGACGAGGAAGCCGCCGCCTGTTCCCTTGCGTGCCGTCGCATGTGGTATTGCCGCCATCACATCCTTTCCGGGGCGCCTACGCCAAGCAGCGCGAGCCCGTTGGCGAGCACCTGGCGGACTGCGGCGCACAGCGCGAGCCGCGCCGTGCGCGTGGCCTCGTCCTCGACCAGAATGCGCTCGGCATTATAGTAGCTGTGGAACTCGCCCGCGAGTTCGCGCAGGTAGAAGGCGATCGCATGCGGCGCGAGCTCGCGCGCCGCCTCCGCCAGCACCTCGGGAAGTTCCGCCAGGCGGCGCATGAGCGCGCCTTCGCGCTCGCCGGCCAGCGTGGCGAGCGCCGCGGCGCCGAGCGGCGCGGCATCGCCGCCCCACTGCGAGAACACGCTGCAGACCCGGGCGTGCGCGTACTGCACGTAGTACACCGGGTTTTCTTCCGTCTGCGCGCGCGCCAGGTCGACATCGAAGACGAAATCCGAGTCGGCGCGGCGCGAGACGAGGAAAAAACGCACGGCGTCGCGGCCCACCCAGTCGATCAGGTCGCGCAACGTCACGTAGCTGCCGGCGCGCTTGGAGATCTTCACCTCCTCGCCGCCGCGCACCACCCGCACCAGGTTATGCAGGACATAGTCGGGGTAGCCCGACGGTATGCCGAGGTTGAGGGCTTGCAGGCCGGCGCGCACGCGAGTCACGGTACTGTGGTGGTCGGTGCCTTGTACATTGATCACTTTGGCGTAGCCGCGTTCCCACTTTGTGACGTGATAGGCGATGTCGGGGACGAAATACGTGTAGCTGCCGTCGGACTTGCGCACCACGCGGTCCTTGTCGTCGCCGTAGTCGGTCGTGCGCAGCCACAGGGCGCCTTCCCGCTCGTAGGTCTTGCCGCTCGCCACCAGCGCATTGACCACTGCCTCGACGCGGCCGTCGGTGTACAGGCTCGATTCCAGGTAATAGACGTCGAACTTGACGCCGAAGGCCTGCAGATCGGCGTCCTGCTCGGCGCGCAAGGCCGCCACTGCGAACGCGCGCACGGCGTCGAGGTCCTCGACGTTGCCGCCCGCCGCGCCGAAATTGCGCGCGATCTCCTCGATGTATTCGCCGCGATAGCCGTCGGCGGGCCAGCCCGCATCATCGGGTGTCTTGCCGCAAGCACGAGCCTGCACCGAGAGCGCGAGGTTGTGGATTTGGGCGCCGGCGTCGTTGTAGTAGAACTCGCGCGTCACCTCGTGGCCCTGAGAGGCGA
>JAOTWE010000168.1 GCA_029863065.1 Betaproteobacteria bacterium | reverse complement strand
AACCATGATGACGCGTTTGCGCAGTGCTTCCTTGCGCTGCCATTGGGCGTACTCCTCCGGGGTGATCACGCCCCGGTCGCGCGCGAACTGCGCCGTGTCGGCACCCGAGCGCGGCGCGAGCGCGCCGCTTTTCACCGCTTCGCGGAATTTCTTTTCGATCGGCTCGCAGGCCACCGTGGCGAGGAACGCCGTCTCCAGCACGCCGGTGGCGTCGGCTTCGCCCTTGGGCAGGTAGATGCCCGCCGTCAGGCGGTCGCGAGCGTCACCGGGCTCGAGCGCGATGCGCGCGCACTCGTGGTTGCGCGAGTCGAGCGGCGGGCGGAACGGCGTGCCCAGCGGGAAGATGGTCCAGCGCAGGAAGGTGGCGAGCGCCTTGATCGGGAAATTGGAGAGCACCTGGTCGATCGCCTCCTGCGCCGAGTACAGCGCGTCGCGCACCGACCAGCGCACCAGAGGCAGGTCGGCCTTGAGGCGTCCCTGGTCCTCGTAGCGCTTGAGCGTCGCCGACACCAGATACATCATCGACAGCACGTCGCCCAGTCGACCGGAGATTTTCTCCTTCCTTTTCAGCGCGCCGCCCATCGCCAGCATCGACACGTCGGCGAGGAAGGCGAAGGCCGCCGACAGGCGCGTCACCTGGCGGTAGTAGTGGCGCATCTCGGGCGCCGCGCCGAGCGGCGCGGCGGCGAACATGGCGCGCGTCAGGCCATGCAGGAAGGCGCGCACGCAGTTCGACAGGGTGTGCCCGATGTGCGCGGTGAAGGCGTCGTCGAATTCGATCGAGGCTGCCGCGCCTTTCATCTCTTTTGCGGCGCGCATTTCACGCAGCACGAAGGGGTGGCTGCGGATCGCGCCCTGGCCAAAGATGATCAGCGTGCGCGTAAGGATGTTGGCGCCCTCAACGGTAATGCCCACCGGCAGCACCTGGTAGCCGCGCCCCACCCAGTTGTTGGGCCCGAGGCAGATGCCCTTGCCGCCGTGGATATCCATGGCGTCGTTCACGCAGTCGCGCGCGCGCTCGGTCATGTGGTACTTGGCGATCGCCGAAATCACCGAGGGTTTCTCTCCCTGGTCGACCGCCCCCGCCGTCATGACGCGCGTGGCTTCCATCACGTAGGCGTTGGCGGCGATGCGGCCGAGCGCCTCCTCGACGCCTTCGAGCTTGCCGATCGGCGTGCGGAACTGGCTGCGCACGCGCGCGTACGCGCCGGTGACGCGCGCCAGCGCCTTGGCGCCGCCCACCGAGGACGCCGGCAGCGAGATCGAGCGTCCCGCGGCGAGGCAGTTCATCAGCATCATCCAGCCCTTGCCCGCGTACTCGCGCCCGCCGACGATCCAGTCGAGTGGCATGAACACGTCCTTGCCCGAGTTGGGGCCGTTCTGGAACGCGCCGTTCAGCGGCAGATGGCGCCGGCCGATGTTCACGCCCGGCGTCGTCGTCGGAATCAGCGCGCAGGTGATGCCGAGATCTTCATTGCCGCCGAGCAGCTTCTCCGGGTCGTAAAGCCGGAAGGCGAGGCCGAGCAGCGTCGCCACCGGGCCGAGCGTGATGTAGCGCTTGTCCCAGGTCAGGCGCATGCCGAGGACTTCCTTGCCCTGCCAGTGGCCTTTGCACACGACGCCGTAATCCGGAATCGACGCTGCGTCCGATCCGGCTTCCGGGCTGGTGAGCGCGAAGCAGGGAATCTCCTGACCCTTGGCGAGACGGGGCAGGTAATAGTTCCTCTGCTCCTCGGTGCCGTAATGCAGGAGCAGCTCGGCCGGCCCGAGCGAATTCGGCACCATGACGGTCACGGCGAGGGCGTTGCACCTTGAGGAGAGCTTGGTAACGACCTCGGAATGTGCGAACGCCGAGAAGCCGAGCCCGCCGTACTTCTTCGGGATGATCATGCCGAAGAAGCCCTTGTCCTTCAGGAATTGCCAAAGCCGCGGCGGCAGGTCGTAGCGCTCGTGCGTGATCTCCCAATCGTCCGCCATGGCGCAGGCCTCCTCGACCGGGCCATCGAGGAACGCCTGCTCTTCGGCGCTCAACCTCGGCGCCGGCATGGCAAGCAGCCGCTGCCAGTCGGGGCGGCCGGAAAACAGATCGCCGTCCCACCATACCGTGCCGGCGCCGATCGCTTCCTTTTCGGTCGGCGACATGTCGGGGAGGATGCGGCGGAACACGGCGAGCACGCGGTCGCTCAGCAGGCGGCGGCGCAGCGCCGGCAGGTTGAGGATCAGGGCCAGCACGAGGAACACGGCGCCGAGCACGGCGTTGGTGGCGGTGCTGAATCCCAGGATCGCCGCCCAGGAGGCGCCCATCACGCCGACGGCTGCGCTCCAGACGAAGATCGGGGCGCGCAGGCAGGCAAGCGCGAGGAGGACGGCGAAAGTGGCGAATGCGAACGTGGTCATGTTGGCTATTGTCCTCCGGGTTCAGGCGGCGATCCGCACCTGCAGCGCGCCGGTCAGCGGCGCGAGCAACCCCGCGCTCATGAACGCGGCCAGGCGGTTTTCGAGCACGCGCACGTCGTAGCGATCCTCGGGCTTTGCGCCGGCGATCAGCTGCACGGTGTCGGTGGCGGCGAGCGTGTAGGCGAGCGTGCCGAACATGAAATGCATGCGCCAGACGAGCTCATCCTTCGGCAGCTCGGGCAGCGCACGCACGAACGCCGCCTTGAAGCGTTCCATGGCCGGGGCGTACATCTGGCCGATGAGCTGGCGGATGGACTTCGCCGGCTCGGTGTAGGCGCGTCCAAGCAGCCGCGAGAACGTGCGGCCGCCGCCACGGGTGTCCTCGATCATGCGCAGGCTCGCGCCGACGAAGGCGCGGATGATTGCATCGGGGGCAAGCGCTTTGCCCTGGGCTTCCTGCTCCAGACGCTCGAGCGCCGCGAGGCGCTCGGCGTTCATCGGGTCGAGGCGCCGGCGGAAGACCGCCTCGATCAGCGCATCCTTGGAGCCGAAGTGATAATTGACGGCGGCGAGATTGACGCCGGCCATCGCCGTCAGCATGCGCATCGAGGCGCCTTCGAAGCCGTGCTGCATGAACAGCTCCTCCGCGGCATCGAGGATGCGGGTCTGGGTCTCCTTCAGGGGCTTCAGCGCGCGTACGCTCATATTGGCTCTCATTTTCAAACGAACGTTTGAATGATATGAAAAGAGCCCCATAGGCGTCAAGGGGTTCGGCGTGACTTGGCTGCTTTAGAATCCGCGCCTTCCCATGGCGACCGACGCGCACGGCCCCGATCCCACCCCGCCCGCGCGCGGCGGCGACTGGCGCGTGCTGGCGACGCTGGTTCCCTATCTGCTGGAATACCGCTGGCGGGTGCTGGCGGCGCTCGCCTTCCTGGTCTCGGCCAAGCTCGCCAACGTCGCCGTGCCGCTGGTGCTGAAGCAGGTGGTGGACGGGCTCGACCCGACGCTCGCGGTGCTGGCAGTGCCCGCGGCGCTGCTCGCCGCCTACGGCCTGCTGCGCTTCTCGACCACGCTGTTCGCAGAGTTGCGCGACGTGCTGTTCGTGCGCGTGACGCAGCGCGCCATCCGGCGCGTCGCGCTGGGCGTGTTCCGGCACCTGCACGGCCTGTCGCTGCGCTTTCACCTCGAGCGCCAGACCGGTGGCATGACGCGCGACATCGAGCGCGGCACGCGCGGCATCTCGACGCTGCTGTCGTACCTCATCTTCTCCATCCTGCCGGTGATCCTCGAATTCGCGCTGGTGGCGGCGGTGCTGCTGGCGAAATTCGACTGGCGCTTCGCCGCCATCACTTTCGGCGCGGTCGCCGTTTACCTCAGCTACACCTTCGTCGTGTCCGAATGGCGCATTGCCATCCGCAAGCGCGCCAACGAGCTCGACTCGAAGGCCAACACGCGCGCCATCGACAGCCTGCTCAACTACGAAACGGTGAAGTACTTCGGCAACGAGGAGTTCGAGGCCGGGCGCTACGACGAAAGCCTCACGCGCTACGAATCCGCGGCCACCTCCAGTGAGGCTTCGCTCGGCCTGCTCAACATCGGCCAGAGCCTGATCATCGCCGTCGCCGTGACGGCGCTCATGTTCCTGGTCGCCGAAGGCGTGGCGGCGAGGGAGCTGACGCTTGGCGACCTGGTGCTGGTCAACGGGCTGCTGATCCAGCTCTACATCCCGCTCAACTTCCTCGGCATGGTGTACCGGGAGATCAAACAGTCGCTCGCCGACATGGAGCGCATGTTCCGCCTGCTGTCGGAAAACATGGAGGTGCAGGACAGACCCGGCGCCATCGCGCTCGCCCCCGGGCCGGCACGCGTGGAGTTCCGCGATGTCGATTTCGCCTACGAGCCCGCGCGGGCCATCCTGCGCGGCGTCAGCTTCGAGATCCCGGCGGGCCGGCGTGTCGCCGTGGTGGGGCACTCGGGCTCGGGCAAGTCGACGCTGGCGCGGTTGCTGTACCGCTTCTACGACGTCGGCGGCGGCGCCCTCCGCATCAACGGCGTCGACGTCCGCGACCTGACGCAGCAGAGCCTGCGTGCGGCCATCGGCATCGTGCCGCAGGACACGGTGCTGTTCAACGACACCATCCTCTACAACATCCGCTACGGCCGGCCCGAGGCGAGCGATGCCGAGGTGGTCGCGGCGGCGCGCGCTGCGCACATTCACGAATTCATCGACAGCCTGCCACTGAAATACCAGAGCACGGTGGGCGAGCGCGGCCTGAAGCTCTCGGGTGGCGAGAAGCAGCGCGTGGCGATCGCGCGCGCCATCCTCAAGAACCCCTCGATCCTGATCTTCGACGAGGCCACCTCCGCGCTCGACTCGCGGGCCGAGCGCGCCATTCAGGCCGAGCTCGAGCGCATCGCGCGCGGCCGCACCGCCCTGGTGATCGCGCACCGGCTGTCCACGGTGATGGACGCGGACCAGATCCTGGTACTCGAGCACGGCCGCATCGTCGAGCGCGGCACCCACGGCGAGCTGCTCGCCGCGCAGGGCGAATACGCGCGCATGTGGGCGCTGCAGCGCGAGGCCGCGCAGGCCGAGGAAGTGCTGGAGCGGGCGAAGGCCGCATGAGGCCTGCAACGCAGACCCCGTCTTTTCCCGGTCACAGTTCACAGGTTTTCTAGGTCCGGTGGTCTACCCCCTTATATTTGCTTGCTTTTCTAAAAGCCCGTGCTTACACTGCGTCGGCCCAAGAAGAGAACAAGGCTCATGCGCTCAGGGGAACGACGGCTGCATTCGCTCGAAAAAATCGTCGCCATCGGCGCACTGGCCGCCGTGCTGTTCGTCAGCGTCGGCTTCGCGCGCGCCGGCGACGGGCCGAAGCTGCGCTCGGCGGTGGCGCTGGTGCAGGACGCGGACAGCGGCGAGACGCTGTACGAGAAGAACAGCGAGACGATCCTGCCGATCGCCTCGATCACCAAGCTGATGACCGCCATCGTGATGCTGGAGCGCGGCCTGGATCTCGAGCAAAGCGTGGCCGTCAGCGCCGAGGACCTGAAGTCGACGCGCAGCTCGCGCATGCGCGGCCGGCTGCGCCCGGGCTCAGTGCTCACGCGCGACGAACTGCTGCTGCTGATGCTGATGGCCTCGGAAAATCGGGCGGCGGCGGCGCTCGCGCGCACCTATCCCGGCGGCACCGAGGTTTTCGTCGCGGCGATGAACGCCGAGGCCGAGCGCCTCGGGCTGAACGACACGCGCTTCGCCGACCCGACCGGCCTGTCGCCCGACAACGTCTCCAGCGCCCAGGACCTGGCCGGTCTGGTGAAGGCCGCCCACAGCTACCCGCTGATCCGCGAGTACTCCACGCGTCCGAGCGCGCAGGTGCGCGCGCGCGGCGGCACGGTCGCGTTCCGCAACACCAACAGCCTGGTGCGCTCGGACAGCTGGGACATCGAGCTCTCCAAGACCGGCTATATCGCCGCCGCCGGGCGCGGCTTGGTGATGCACTTGCGCATTGCCTCGCGCGACCTGGTCGTGATCCTGCTCGATTCCTGGGGCAAGTACTCCCGCATCGGCGACGCCCGGCGCATCCGCAAGTGGCTCGAGTCCAGCGCCACGCCCGATCCGCAAAGCTAGGACGGAACGCGCGGCCGGGCCGCACCCGCTTCTACGGCTCAGTGGTTCCCGCGGACAGTTTTCGCGAGGACGTGATCGAGGGCCTGTCGCAGCCGCTGAAGGCGCTGCCGCCGAAATATTTCTACGATGCCGACGGCAGTCGCCTGTTCGAGCGCATCTGCCGCCTGGCGGAGTACTACCCGACGCGCGCCGAACTGGCGCTGACGCGTGCGCACCTCGCGGACATCGCGCGCTTTGCCGGGCGCGGCTGCGAGCTGGTCGAGTACGGCAGCGGCGCGAGCCTGAAGACCCGCATGCTGCTGCGGGCGCTGCGTCCTTCGGTGTACGTGCCCGTGGACATCTCGCACGCGGCGCTCGCCGGCGCGTCCAACCGCCTGTCAGGCGAGTTCGACTGGCTGCACATCTTCGCCGTCGTCGGCGACTTCTCGCAGCCGCTCAGGCTGCCGGTGTTCCGGGCGCGCGCCGGCCGGCGCCGCGTCGTGTATTTCCCCGGCTCGACCATCGGCAACCTGACGCTGCCGGAAGCGCGCGCCTTCCTTGCCATGAGCCGCGCCCAGGTCGGCGCCGGCGGCGCCATGCTCATCGGCGTCGACCTGAAGAAGGACGCCAACGTCCTGCACGCCGCGTACAACGATTCCCGCGGCGTCACGGCGAAATTCAACTTGAACCTGCTCGCCCGCATCAACCGCGAGCTGGGCGCCGACTTCGACCTGCGGCGCTTCCGGCACTATGCCTTCTACAATGCCTCACTGGGGCGTGTGGAAATGCATCTCGTGTCGCTCGAGCGGCAGGTCGTACGCATCGGCCGGCATCGCTTCGCTTTCGAGCCCGGCGAGAC
>JAOTWE010000167.1 GCA_029863065.1 Betaproteobacteria bacterium | reverse complement strand
CCACCCATGCCGAGCGCCAGCCCGAGCATTTTTCTCCCGTTCATGCGCTCGCCGAGAAACCACACCGAGAGCGGGATGGCCCAGGCCGGCATGGTGTAGGCGAGGATGGCCGCGCGGCCGGAAGGAATGAGTCGCAGCCCGAACACCACGAGCAGGTTCCAGCACGTGATAGTGAAGAACGCGATCAGGGCGAGGCGCCGCCACTGGCTGCGTGGAATGGCGAGCGGCTGGCCCGTCGCCTTGAGCACGGCGAACAGCACGCCCGAGCCAGCGGCAAGACAGAAGGTGCGAAAGGTGAAGGGAGCGACTTCCGAAATCGCCACCTTCATCGCCGTCCAATTGAAGCCCCAGACCAGCGTGATGCCCAAGAGCACCCACCAAAGGCGGCGCGGCAGCTGCTCGGACATCAGCGCGGCACGCGCACCGGCATCGACTTCATGCCGCGGAATACCATGGAGTCAAGCCACTCCAGGCGCGCGTCCGCCGGCTCGAGGCCGGGCCAGCGCGCGAGTACCGCGGGCAGCGCGATCTGGCCTTCCAGCCGCGCGAGCGGAAACCCGAGGCAGATGTGCGTGCCGAAACCGAAGGCGAGGTGCGGCGGGCCGTCGCGCGCGATGTCGATGCGGTCGGGGTCCGCGTAGGCGCGCGGATCGCGATTCGCAGCGTTGAGCTGGATGAAAACACGCTCGCCGGGCTTGAGCGACTTGCCGGGCAGCAATTGCGGCTGCTGCACGATCCTCACCTGGGCGCCGTTCGGGCCGTCATAGCGCAGCAGCTCCTCCACCGCCGCCGGCGCCAGCGACGCGTCGGTGCGCAGTCGTTCCCGCTCCTGCGGAAAGCGCAGCAGGCCGAGAATCCCGTTGGCAATGTGGTTGGTGGTGGTTTCGTGCCCGGCAAACAGCAACAGGATGCAGGTGGCCACCAGCTCATCGTCGCTCAGCCGGTCGCCCTCGTCCTCGAGGTGCGCCAGCTCCGATAGCAGATCCGGGCGGGGCTGCGCGCGGCGCGCCGCGATCATGCCGCGGAAGTACTCGGCCATCTCGCGCGTCGCCGCCTCCGCGATGTCGTACTTGTCGGCGGACATGCGCGAGCTGCCGATGAACAGCGCCAGGTCGTCCGAGAGCCGCTTCACTCTCGCCAGTTGGTCCGCGGGAACGCCCAGCATGTCCATGATGACGAGCGCCGGCAGCGGCCCGGCAAATTCGCCGATAAAGTCGAACTCGCGGCGCTCGCCGATCGAGTCGAACAGCCGGCGCATCTGCGCCTCGATTCGCGGGCGCATGGCGTGCATGGACTTGACGTGGAATACCTTGCTGGTGAGGCGCCGCAGGCGCGTGTGCTCGGGGGGGTCGCGGAACACCATCCACAGGGACAGGTAGCGCACGATGTCGGCGATCCTGCGCGCCTCGGGCGGCGGCAGCGCGGCGAAGAACGGCCGCAGCCTGTCCGAGGACAATTCCCGGTCCAGGCACACGCGGCGCACGTCCTCGTAGCGCGTCAGCACCCATGCCTTCAGCCGCGGGCTCCAGTGGCAGGGGTCTTCGTCCTGCATGCGCCGGAAGAGCGGGAACGGATCCGCGAGGAACGCGGGATCGTCGGGCCGGTAGTCGATGCTCATGCCCTGCTCACGAGCCACACGGCGAGCATGGCGAGCGCCATGCCGGCAGCGGCAAACGCAGTATAGGTCTCGCCGAACAGCGGCCAGGCCACGAGCGCCGTGCACGGTGGCACCAGGTACATAAGGCTCGCCACCTTGGTGGCGGCCCCATGGCGGATGAGCCAAAAGAGCAGGAACACGGCACCGAGCGAAAGCGCGAAGACGAGCCACAGGAGCGCGACGACGAGCTCCGCGCTCCAGATGACGTCGCGCGACTCGAAGAGCAGGGCGTAGGGTGCAAGCACTAGCAGGGCAGCGCCGAACTGGATGGCCGCGCCGGTGCGCAGGTCGACCCGCGAACAGTAGCGCTTCTGCCACACCGCGCCCAGGCTGATGCTGACGAGCGCCAGGACCGATAGCGCAGTGGCCGCCAGGCCTACGCCCTGCAACACCCACTTTTCCCGCACCACCAGCGCTACTCCGGCGATGCCCAGCGCGAGGCCGAGCCACTGGCGCGCATTGGTACGTTCGCCAAGGAGCCAACCCGAGAGCACAGCGGCAAGGATTGGCTGCAGCGCGGTAATGAGGGCGGAAGCGCCCGCGGGCATGCCCTTGTAAAGCGACAGGAATACGCCGCCGAGATAGCCCCCCTGGATCAGGGCTCCGGCAAACGCCATATGCAGAAACTGTGCGCCTGTCACCGGCCACGGCGCTCTCATCAGCAGGCACAGCGGCAGCAGCAACACGAGGACGAGCGCGAAGCGAATGACCAGGAATGTCGCCGGTTCCGCGTAAGGAAGTCCTAACTTCGCACCAATGAAACCGGTGCTCCACAGCACCACGAAGAGGCCGGGGAAGATCCAGGCGAGGCGCTGGACGGGATCCGGGGCCCTGCTCATCGGCCGATTGTCTCCGCTGCGGATGCGTTGCGTCCGGCCGTTTCGCCCATGCCCCCAAATGTCGTTTGAAACGTGCTGCGGATGCCGGTCATATTATTTCTGCGGTGCTTCAATAGCTTATGCTGCATTGCAATAAACATTTGACTTTCAAGGGCCAATCCTTATACTGACGATTGTTGCGCTGCACCAATAAGCGCTGGCCCCAGACTCAACCGACTTTTTATAGGAGCATGACCATGTACGTTACCCCCGAGCAAATCCAAGCGACCGGCAAGGCCAATGTGGAAACGATGCTGTCCCTCGCCGCGACGCAGTTCGCCGCGATCGAGAAGCTCGCGACCCTGAACGCCAACGCCGTGAAAGCCGCGTTCGAAGATAGCCTCAGCAACACCCGCGCGCTGTTCGGCGCCAAGGACGTGCAAGAGTTCGTCACCCTGCAGAACACGCTGGCGACCCCGGCGATCGAGAAGGCCATCGCCTACTCGAAGAGCGTTTACGAAGTTGCCACGGAGACCAACGCTGAACTGTCCAAGATGGCCGAAAAGCGCGTCGCCGAATGGAACGAGAACTTCAGCACCCTGCTCGACAAGGCAGTGAAGAACGCCCCGGCCGGCTCCGACGTCGCGGTCGCCGCGGTGAAGTCAATGATCGCCGCCGCCAACTCCGCCTACGACAACATGACGAAGGTGGCCAAGCAGGCGACCGAGATCGCGGAAGCCAACGTCAACGCCGCGACCGAGACCGTGAAAGGCCTCGCCAAAGCAAAAAAGATCGCCTAAGCGCCAAACCGGGCCGCAAGCCGGCCCGATCTAGCGCCAGGCGCCAGTCGAAGAAGACCAAGAAGAAGAAGTAAGGAAAAGCCCGCCTCCCGGCGGGCTTTTCTTTTCTTGCAGTAGGATAGCCATGGAGTCTGTTCGCCGTGCTTTCCATCGTCGTCAACTTTTTCAACAATCGCCGCGAGGCACGCAACACCCTTCATTCGCTCACCGCGGCTTACCAGCACGGTGCCGATCGGCTTGCCTATGAGGTGATCGCGGTGGATAACGGTTCGAGCGAGGCGCTGTCGGAGACCGAAGTGCGTGCGTTCGGGCCGCAGTTCCGTTATCGCTTCGTGACCAACGCTTCCGTGTCTCCGGCCGCCGCCATCAACGCGGCCTGCCGCGAGGCGCTCGGCGAGCAGCTGCTCGTCATGATTGATGGCGCGCACATCCTCACGCCGGGCGTGCTCCAACTGGCGACCAAGGCGTTCAAGGCCTTTCCGGCGCCGTTCATCGCCACGGTGCCGTTCCACCTCGGCCCCAAGCATCAATATGATTCCATGCTGGAGGGCTACAACCAGCAAGTCGAGGACGCCGTCCTGGCGTCACTGGGATGGCGCGACAACGGCTACCGCCTGTTCTCCGCGAGCGCGGCCTTTGCGGACTCAAGCGAAGGCTGGTTCGGCTTGCTGTTTGAAAGCGGGTGCTTCGGGCTTCGAAAGTCGGACTTCCTGGCGCTTGGCGGATTGGACGAGCAATTCCAGTCGCGCGGCGGCGGACTGGTCAATCTGGATTTCTTTCGTCGCGCCCTGAGTCGCAAGGACCTCGAATACATCGTGCTCCTCGGGGAAGGAAGCTTCCACCAGTTTCACGGTGGAGTCGCCACGAATACGCGGAGCGACCAGAGCCCGTGGGTTGAATTCGAAAAGGAGTACATGCGCATTCGCGGCAAGTCGTTTCAGCGGCTGCCGCGCGCACCCGTGCTCCTGGGGGCGATTCCCCCCGAAGCCACCCATATCGCCCAGTATTCCTCGGCCAGGGGCTTCGCCCTCTGGGAGGCGCTGCGGCGCTAGGCCACGAGCCGCGTCGCCTACTGGAGCGCGGCACGCACGGCGTCTTCCGCCTTGTCGAGAAAAACGAACTGCAGCTTCCGACGCGCGTCGGCCGGCACGTCATCGAGGTCCTTCTCGTTCCGGCGCGGCAGCAGCACCGTGCCGATGCCAGCGCGCAGCGCCGCCAGCGTCTTCTCCTTCACCCCGCCGATCGGCAGCACCAGGCCGCGCAGCGAGATCTCGCCCGTCATGGCGACGTCCGGACGCACCGGCCGGCCCTGCATGAGCGAGGTGAGCGCCACGAACATGGCCACGCCTGCGCTCGGGCCGTCCTTGGGCGTCGCGCCCGCGGGCACGTGCACGTGGATGTCGGTCTTCTCCAGCGCATCGCCGCTCCAGGTCTTGGCGAGCGTCAGCGCCGCCTGTGCCGACTCCTTCATGACGTCGCCCAGCTGCCCGGTGAGGATGAGCTTGCCGGAGCCGGGCACCTTGGCGGCTTCGATGAACAGGATGTCCCCGCCCACCGGCGTCCACGCAAGGCCCGTGGCCACGCCCGGGAGCGAAGTGCGCAGCGCCACTTCGTTCTCGAACTTGCGCGCGCCGAGGATGGCCTGCAGGTCGCCCGCGTCCACCGCCACCGCCTGCGCCTGGCCCTCGGCAATCTGCATCGCCGCGTGCCGTAGCACCGAGCCGATTTCGCGCTCGAGATTGCGCACACCCGCCTCGCGCGTGTAGCCGGCGATGATCTCGCGGATCGCCGCGTCGGTGAACGAGGCCTGCGCCGTCTGCAACCCATTGGCCTCGAGCTGCTTTTTCACCAGGTACTTGCGCGCGATCTGCAGCTTTTCCTCTTCGGTGTAGCCGGGAAGCTGGATCACTTCCATGCGGTCGCGCAAGGGTCCCGGGATCGTGTCGAGCATGTTCGCCGTGGCGATGAACAGCACCCGCGACAGGTCGAAATCCACGCCCAGGTAATTGTCGCGGAATTTCGCGTTCTGCTCCGGGTCGAGCACTTCCAACAAGGCCGAGGACGGGTCGCCGTGGAAGCCGCCCGCGCCGAGCTTGTCGATTTCGTCGAGCATCAGCACCCCGGAGCGCGACTGCGCGCGCTTGAGCGCCTGGATGACGTTGCCCGGCAGCGCCCCGATGTAGGTCCTGCGGTGGCCGCGGATCTCGGCTTCGTCGTGCAGGCCGCCGAGCGCGACGCGCTGGAACTTGCGGCCCGTGGCTCTGGCGATCGACTGGCCGAGCGAGGTCTTGCCCACTCCCGGCGGCCCGACGAAACACAGGATCGGGCTCTTGCCTTCGGGGTTGAGTTTCCTCACTGCCAGGTACTCGAGGATGCGGCGCTTGATCTTCTCCAGGCCGTAGTGATCCTCGTTCAGCACGTTGCGCGCCTCAGCGATGTCCATCGCCTTCTGCGGCTCGGATTTCCACGGCAGCTCGGCCATCAGTTCCAGCCAGGTACGCAACATCGAGGCCTCGCCGGAGCTCTCACCCATGCGTGCGAGGCGCTTGAACTCCTTCCTCGCAGCATTCAGCGTTTCCTCGGGCATGCCCGCGTCCTCGATCGCTTTCTTCAACTCATCGAGCTCCGCGGCCGTTTCGCCGCCCTCGCCCAGCTCCTTCTGGATCTGGCGCATCTGCTCGCGCAGCACGTGCTCGCGCTGGCGTTCGTCGAATTCCTTCTTCGTCTTGTCGCCGATCTCCTTCGACAGGCGCAGCACGCTGACGCGCTCGGCGAGGTGCGCGAGCACGCGGTCCAGCCTCTGCTGCAGATCGAACGCCTCGAGGATCGCCTGCTTCTCCTCGTTCTCGATGTCGAGCAGGTTCGCCACCATGTCGGCAAGCTGGCCGGCGGACTCGATGGCCTGCACTGCGCCCGCGAGCTCGTCGGGAACGTTCGGCAGCAGCTTGATCGCCTCGACCGCCTGCGCCTTCAGCTGCAGGAATCGTGCCTCGATCTCTTCGCCGCCTTCGGCGGTCTCGGGCACCCACAGGACGCGCGCCACGAGGAATGGCCAGCCCTCGAGGAATTCGGTGACGCGAAAGCGGCTCTGTCCCTGCACCGCCAGGTGGTGCACGCCCTCGGCGGCGGGCACGTAGCGCACGATTTCGCCGGCCGTGCCGACCCAGTGCAGGTCGTCGGCGCCCACCTGGTCCCTCTTCGCGTCGCGCTGCAGCAGGAAGCCGACCTTGCGGCCCTGGCGCGCGGCCTCCTGTACGGCTGAGACGGACGAGCCGCGACCGACCGCGAGCGGGGTGATGATGCCGGGAAACAGCACCGCGCTGCGCAATGGCACGAGAATCAGCGCGTCCTCGGGAATCGGGCGCACGGCGAGCGAAGTCGAACGGCCGCGCCGGGCGGGCTTTTCGTCCGCGCCGGTGTCGCCGCTTTCGAGGACTTCTTGCTTTCTGCGCCAGAGGCTCATGGGGTTCTCCGCTTACACCGCGAATGGAGCGGTCGCTGACGTAGATGCGGGCGAATCCGGGGGAATCAAGCGGCCGAAATCCACAGGGCAGACAGGGGATTGCGCGGCCGGCGGCGGGATCGGCTAACCGATGAGCACCTTGGGCAGCCAGAGC
>JAOTWE010000166.1 GCA_029863065.1 Betaproteobacteria bacterium | reverse complement strand
GCCATAGTCTTGACGCCCAAGGACGATCTGCGCTACGGCTACAAACTGTGGGCCGATGCGCGTAGCGGCATGCTGCTCAGGGCCCGGACATTCAATCGCGACGGACAGACGGTGGAGCAGTTCACCTTCACGCAGCTCGACCTCGGCAAGGTGCCGCGCGAGCGTTTGCGCCCGCCGCGCGCGGCGAAAGGCTGGCGCGTGGAGCAGGCCGGCGTGACGCCCGCGGACCTGTCGCAGTCCGGATGGAGCGTGGGCGCCGAATTGCCGGGGTTTCGCAAGATTGTGGAGATCCGGCGCATGTTGCGCGACGCGCAGCCCGTGGCGCAGCTGGTTTACTCGGACGGCCTGGCCGCCGTGTCCGTCTTTATCGAGCCGCTGGATGGACGCACCGAGGCCCCGCGCATCGGCATTTCCAGCATGGGGGCGGTCAACGTGTACACGCGTGAAGTGGCCAACCACCTGATCACCGTGGTGGGCGAGGCGCCGGCGGCAAGCGTGCAACGCATCGGCAACACGGTTGAATACCGCCGCCCGCAGTAGCGACCGCCACCTTCAGCCCGGCGGCACGCCAGGCTCAATGCCTACAAGGGGATCTTCCATGTACCTGATCAGAACTGCCGCCGCGCTGGTGCTCGGCACGTTTGCCGCGTTTGCCATCGCCCAGGGGCGGGACCTGCCCGACTTCACGCGCCTGGTGGAGGATCAGGGCGCTGCTGTGGTCAACATCAGCACCACCCAGGCGCCGCGCCGCGCCAGCATCCCGCAGCTGCCGAACATCGAGGACGAGGAGATGCTTGAATTCTTCCGGCGCTTCATCCCGCGGCAGCCCGGGCCCGGGCCCGGCCCGGAAAGCCGCTCGCTCGGCTCGGGGTTCATCATCAGCGCCGACGGCTACATACTGACGAACGCGCACGTCATCGATGCGGCCGACGAAATCGACGTGCGCCTCACCGACAAGCGCGAATTCAAGGCCAAGGTGGTCGGCGCCGACAAGCGCACGGACGTCGCCCTGATCAAGATCGAGGCCGCCAATCTGCCCGCCGTGCGCATGGGCGATCCTGCGCGCCTCAAGGTGGGGGAATGGGTGGTGGCCATCGGCTCGCCGTTCGGCTTCGAGAATACGGTGACCGCGGGCATCGTCAGCGCCAAGGGGCGCTCCCTGCCGCAGGAAAACTTCGTGCCGTTCATCCAGACCGACGTCGCCATCAATCCGGGCAACTCCGGCGGACCCTTGTTCAACATGAAGGGCGAGGTGGTGGGCGTCAATTCGCAGATCTACAGCCGCACCGGCGGCTTCATGGGCCTGTCGTTTGCAATCCCCATCGACGTGGCGCTCGATATCCAGAACCAGCTGCGCGAAAAGGGGCGCGTTTCGCGCGGACGCATCGGCGTCGTGATCCAGGAGGTGACGAAGGACCTGGCGGCGTCTTTCGGCCTGCAGCGGCCACGCGGAGCGCTGGTCAATTCCGTGGAAAAGGGCAGCCCGGCGGACAAGGGCGGCGTCGAAGCCACTGACATCATCACGCGCTTCGACGGCAAGCTGGTCGAATCCTCCAGCGATTTGCCGCGCATCGTCGGCGGCACGCGCCCTGGGGCCCGGGTCCCGGTCGAAGTGTGGCGCAAGGGGGCGCCGCGCGTACTCAGCGTCACGGTGGGCGAGTTGCTCGAGGAGCGCGTTGCCGGGCGCGACACGCGGCCGGAACCGGAGGCTGCGCCGCTGGCCGCGAACCGCCTGGGGGTGGTGGTGAGCGAGCTGAACGCCGAGCAGAAGCGGGAGCTGAAGCTGGCGTCCGGCCTGGTGGTCACCGAGGTGCGGGCAGGCGCGCGCGCCGAGCTTCGTCGGGGCGATGTTCTGCTCAAGCTGGTGCACAAGGGCCAGCACACGGATCTGAAGAGCACCGAGCAGCTGAACCGGCTTCTCGCGGCGCTGGAAAAGAATGCCGTGATCACGTTCCTGGTGCGCCGCGGTGACAACACCGCCTTCATCACCGTCGCCGGTTTGGGCGACAAGGGCTGAGCCGATTCTGCGTCTCTACGGTCGTACCGATTGTCATCTCTGCGAAGAGATGGCCGGCGCCCTACGTGCCCTGGGTGTGGCCTTCGCCGAGATCGACGTCGACGCCGATCCCGCCTTGGTGGCGCGCTATGGCCGCAGCGTGCCGGTACTGACCGACGGCGAGGGGCGGGAAATCTGCCGCGGCCGGCTCGACGCGCAGGCGCTGCGAGCGTGGCTTGCGCTAGAATAGCGCCCGCTGCAGACAAGCAAGGGTGCCGCTGGCACCCTTTTTTTCATGACGCCGCAAGGCCGCATCCGCAACTTCTCCATCATCGCGCACATTGACCACGGCAAGTCGACGCTGGCTGACCGCATCATCCAGCGCTGCGGCGGCCTCGCCGCGCGCGAGATGGCCGACCAGGTCCTCGATTCGATGGCGCTGGAGCGCGAGCGCGGCATCACTATCAAGGCGCAGACCGCGGCCCTGGAGTACGTGGCACTCGACGGCGAGCGCTATCAGCTTAACCTGATCGACACCCCGGGCCACGTCGACTTCTCCTACGAAGTCAGCCGCTCGCTCGCCGCCTGCGAGGGCGCGGTCCTGGTGGTCGACGCCTCGCAGGGTGTCGAGGCGCAGACGGTGGCGAACTGCTACACGGCGATCGAGCAAGGGGTCGAAGTCATCCCGGTGCTGAACAAGATCGATCTGCCGTCCGCCGATCCCGAGAACGCCATCCAGGAAATCGAGGACGTGATCGGCATCGAAGCGCGCGATGCGCTGCGCGTCAGCGCCAAGACCGGCGAGGGCGTGACCGAAATCCTGGAGGCGGTCATTGCCCGCGTGCCGCCGCCCAAGGGCGACCCCGAGGCGCGGCTGCAGGCGCTGATCATCGATTCCTGGTTCGACAACTATGTCGGCGTCGTCATGCTGGTACGCATGATGCAAGGAACGCTGCGCCCCAAGGACAAGCTCCTGCTGGTGAGCACCGCTGTCCGGCACATGTGCGAGCAGGTAGGCGTGTTTACCCCGAAATCGCAGCAGCGCGAGGCGCTGGCGGCGGGCGAGGTGGGCTTCGTGATCGCCGGCGTGAAGGATCTGCGCGACGCGAGGGTAGGGGACACCATCACCCATGCCGACAAGCCCGCCGCGCAGCCCCTGCCCGGATTCAAGGAGATCAAGCCGCAGGTATTCGCGGGACTGTATCCGGTCGAATCCAACCATTACGAGGGGTTGCGGGAGGCGCTGGGAAAGCTCCATCTCAACGACGCCTCGTTCCACTACGAGCCCGAGGTGTCGCAGGCGCTCGGCTTCGGCTTTCGCTGCGGTTTTCTCGGGCTGCTGCACATGGACATCGTGCAGGAGCGGCTGGAACGCGAGTACGGCATGCAGCTGGTGACCACTGCGCCCTCGGTGGTGTACGAGGTGCTACTGCGCGACGGCTCAGTGGCGCAGGTCTCCAATCCCGCCAAGCTGCCTGACCCTGGGCAGATCGAGGAGATCCGCGAACCGGTGATCGCGACGACAATCTTCGTGCCGCAGGAGTACGTGGGCCCGGTGATGACGCTGTGCACCGAAAAGCGCGGCGTGCAGACCAACCTGCACTATGCGGCCCGCCACGTGGTCCTATCGTACGACCTGCCATTGAACGAAGTGGTACTGGACTTCTTCGATCGCCTGAAGTCGCTCACGCGCGGCTTTGGCTCCATGGATTACGACTTCAAGGAATACCGTCCGGCCGACGTCGTGCGCCTCGACGTGCTGGTGAACGGGGAGCGCGTCGACGCGCTGTCCAGCATGGTGCATCGCGACGTCGCCCAGCGCCGCGGCCGCGAGCTGGCGGCGCGTTTGCGCGGCCTCATCCCGCGGCAGATGTTCGATGTCGCCATCCAGGCGGCCATCGGTGGCAACGTCGTTGCGCGCGAGAACGTCAAGGCGCTGCGCAAGAACGTGCTCGCCAAGTGCTACGGCGGCGACGTGACGCGCAAGAGAAAGCTGCTCGAGAAGCAGAAGGAAGGCAAGAAGCGCATGAAGCAGGTGGGATCGGTGGAGATCCCGCAGGAAGCGTTCCTGGCGGTGCTGCAGCGGGACGCCGATAAGGCATGAGCTTCGCCCTGTTCCTGCTGCTGTTGCTGCTCGTCACCGGCGCGGTGTGGGCGCTGGATGCGGCGTGGCTCGCCAAGCGGCGCCGCGCGGGCGCCAAGCAGCCGTGGTGGGTGGAGTACTCGGCGAGCTTCTTCCCCGTCATCCTCATTGTTTTTCTGCTGCGCTCCTTTCTCGTCGAGCCGTTCAAGATTCCCTCGGGCTCGATGATCCCGACGCTCCTGATCGGCGACTTCATCCTCGTCAACAAGTTCGCCTACGGTATCCGCCTGCCGGTCGCAAACCGCAAGCTGCTCGAAGTCGGCAGCCCGAAACGCGGCGACGTCATGGTGTTCCGCTACCCGGAAGATCCGTCGCTGGATTACATCAAGCGCGTCGTCGGCCTGCCCGGCGACCGCGTCGAGTACCGCAACAAGCGACTCACCATTAACGGCCGCGCCGTGCCGATGCGGCAGATCGAGGACTACCTGTCCCGCGAGCGCATGCAGTATTCACGCCGCTACCTGGAGACGCTGAACGGCATCGAGCACCAGATCCTGATCGAGGACGACGCGCCGCTGTTCGTGCCGCAGGTGCGCTCGTTCCCGCACTCCGGCAATTGCAATTACAATATGTCCGGCCTGGCGTGCACTGTGCCGCCGGGGCAATATTTCATGATGGGTGACAACCGCGACAATTCCAGCGACAGCCGGGTCTGGGGCTTCGTGCCCGACGGCAACATCGTCGGCAAGGCGTTCTTCATCTGGCTCAACCTCGGGGATCTGGGCCGCTTCGGCTCTTTCCGCTGAGGGCACGACGCGACAGGAGAACCGCCATGCGCGCTAGGCAACGGGGCATCACGCTGATGGGGCTGATCATGGGCTCTTTCGTCCTCGTGTTCGTGGCACTGCTGGTCATGCGGCTGCTGCCGTCCTACATCGAGTACTTCACGGTCAAGAAGGCCGTGGTCTCGATTGCCAACGAAACGCGCGGGCGCGGCAGCTCCGTGAGCGAGGTGCGCCGTGCCTTCGAAAACCGGCAGGCGATCGACGACTTCAAGGCGGTCAATGCATCCGACCTCGAGATCACCAAGCAGGGCAACGAGTTTCTGATCGTCGCCGGCTATCGCAAGGAAATCCCGCTGGTCGCCAACATCGGGATCTACATCGACTTCGTGGCCTCGTCCAACTAGCCGGGGCCACGCGCGCCCCTTGCCACGTAACTCACGCCTCGAGCAGCGCCTCGGCCATCAATTCCGCCGGGGCGAACTGCTCGAGCAGGCGCTGACGCATCGCAGCTTCGGCGCGCCGCACAATGAGCGTCTCGAATTCCTGGGTGACGGCGTGCTCGGCTGCGTCGTGGCGGAGGCGCTGCTCGAGCGATTCCCGCAGCTGAGCGAAGGCGAGCTGTCCCGTCTGCGCGCCAGTCTCGTGCGCCAGGAAGCGCTGGCGGCCGCGGCCGCGGCCATCGGCCTTGCCGAATACGTGCGCCTGGGGCAGGGGGAGAGCGCGAGCGGCGGCGCGCGGCGCCCCTCCATTCTTGCCGATGTGCTGGAAGCGCTGTACGGTGCGATCTTTCTTGACGGCGGCTACGACTGCGCGCGCACCGCTGTGCTCGCCACGCTCGGCGGCGCGCTCGAGGCGGCCGATGAGCGCACGACCGCCAAGGATCCCAAGACCCGGCTGCAGGAGGTGCTGCAGGCGCGCCGCCACGCGCTGCCGCGCTATGAGGTCGTGGCGACGCACGGCGCGGCGCACGAGCAGGTCTTCGAAGTGGAATGCGTGATCGAGGCGCTCGACCTACACGCGCGCGGCAGCGGCGCCTCGCGGCGCGCGGCCGAGCAGCAGGCGGCCCAGGTGCTGCTCAGCCGGCTCGACGCATGACGCCGTTCCGTAGCGGCATCGTCGGCCTCGTTGGCCGGCCCAACACCGGCAAATCAAGCCTTCTCAACCGCCTGCTGGGCCAGAAGCTCGCGATCGTCTCGCCACGCGCGCAGACCACGCGTCATCTCCTGACGGGGGTACTGAATAGCGCGCACTGCCAGATGGCATTCGTCGACTCGCCCGGGTTCCAGACACGCCACCGCAACCTGCTCAACCGCTCGCTCAACCGGCGCGCCGGCGAAGCGGCGCGCGATGCCGACGTCGTGGCGTTCGTGCTGGAGGCGCTGCAATTCGACGCGGCCGATCGCGCGGCGCTGGCCCGCGTGCCGGCGGACCGTCCGATGGTGGCCGTGCTCAACAAGGTTGACCGGGTGCGTTCGGCCTCGAGCTTGCTGCCTTTCGTGGCGCGCGTCGCGCGCGAGCGTGCATTCGACGCCATCGTGCCGGTGTCGGCGGCAACCGGCCGCAACGTGCCCGAACTGCTGCGCGTGCTGCGTTCGCTGCTACCAGAGGGGCCGCCGTTGTATCCCGCTGAACAGCTGACCGATCGCGACGAGCGATTCTTCGCCGCCGAATTGCTGCGCGAGAAGCTGTTCCGCATGCTCGCAGATGAACTGCCGTACAGCTGCGAGGTGATGGTGGATAGCTTTAGCGAAGACGGCCGAATGCGGCGCATCGATGCCACGCTTTGGGTCGAGCGCGAGGCGCACAAGCCGATCGTGCTCGGCAGCGGCGGCGCGATGCTGAAGCGCATTTCGACCGAGGCGCGCAAGGACATGGAGCGCCTGTTCGGGGGCAAGGTCTTTCTGCAGGTGTGGGTCAAGGTCAAGCGCGGCTGGTCTGAGGACGAGCGCCTGCTGCGCCAGCTGGGGTACGCGTAATGCGGCGCCGCACGGAGCACGAACCCGCGTTCGTCCTGCACAGCTACCCGTACAAGGAAACAAGCCTCATCGTGGAAGCGTTCACCCGCCACCGCGGCCGCGTCGGGCTGATCGCGCGCGGCGCGCGCCGCCCGCGCTCCGCCATCCGCGGCACCCTGCTCGCGTTCCACCCGCTGCGTCTGCG
>JAOTWE010000165.1 GCA_029863065.1 Betaproteobacteria bacterium | reverse complement strand
AATTCCTGGTGCGCGACTTCGTAGCCTGCCTGCGCGACCGCTTTCGCGAGCGTCTCGGTGGTGACCGAGGGAGCGAGTTCCAGGCTCGCCGCCTCGGTGGCGAGGTTTACGGACGCCGCACGCACGCCGGGCACCTTCTGCAAGGCACGTTCGACCCGCCCCACGCACGAGGCGCAGGTCATGCCCGCGATGGGCAGGCGCAAATCGTAAGTTCCCGGTTTCCGGGCGGCGTTGGCCGCCACCGCCGCGATCGATGCAGACATGGTTGGTTTCCTCTTACCTCTAAGACAGGCAGCAGTCTGAAGGTTCCCATGATAGGAAGGTCAAGCCCGCCGCTCGCCGGCAGGGCGGGCGCTTGACCTTACCATCGTAGGAAGGTGCAAAGTTGCCCGCAGTCTATCCCTCAACTGCAAAGGAGCACTGCCATGATCGAACTGCGCGTGGAAGGCATGACCTGCGGTCACTGCGTGAGCGCGGTGACGCGTGCCGTCAAAGCGGTCGACCCGGAGGCGCAGGTCCAGGTCGACCTTGGGACCGGCCGAGTGCGTGTGGACGGCCGGAGTTCCGCCGAAGCGCTGGGCAAGGCGATCGCCGAGGCGGGTTATCCCGCCGCGCCGGCAGGCTAGCAGGCTCTGGCAGCGGCCCGGGGGCAGGGGGCTGACGGACAGGATCGTGCAGGACCCAGCCAATCGGACTTGGCAGATCTATCTCGCCACCCGCGCCGAGCCCGCGTACGGGCTGTGGACGCTGGTTGTCGTGAATGCGCTCGTATTTGTGGTTTTCGCGCTCAGCTTCGTCAGGCCGCGAACCGCGCTGGAATGGCGCTCTTTCGGCGGCTTCTCGGCGTTTGTCGTGGCGCTATTCGCGGAAATGTACGGCATCCCGCTCACGCTCTACGTCATTTCGGGCTGGCTGCAGACGAAGTACCCGGAGCTCGACCTGCTCGTGCATGACGCGGGCCATCTGTGGCAAACGATTTTCGGCCTGAAGGGTCCCGCCCACGTCAGTGCGCTTCACCTCGCAAGCAACGTGGTAATGGTCGGCGGGTTCGCGCTGATCGTACTGGCGTGGCGCGCTCTTCGCGCGGCGCAGAGCAACGGCCACATCGCTGCGCAGGGACCCTACGCCGTCATCCGCCATCCGCAGTATTTGGGTTTCATTCTGATCCTCGTCGGCCTCCTGCTGCAGTGGCCGACCATCTTGACGCTCGCAATGTTCCCGGTGCTCGTCTGGATGTACGCGCGCCTTGCGCGCACCGAAGAGCAGGAAATGCAGGCGCGATTCGGTGAAACGTATGTGCACTCCGTCGCGGGCAAAGCGCGCTTCGTTCCGTGGCCCGGCGGGCGCTGATGTGCCACCTGTTTCTACTTCTTCCCGTGCTTGTGCTGCCGGCGTTTTGGATCTGGCCGGTGCAGATCGCCCTGCCCGTCTGGGGGGCCGCTGCCGCTGTTGCGGCCACGGTTTACGTCTTCGCGTACAAGGCATGGAAAATGCCGCTCGCGAACGGGCCGCAAACGCTTCTCGGCGCAATCGGACGCGTGATCAGCGTCGGCGAGCGCGGCGTCACGCTGCGCGTGCGTGGAGAACTTTGGCGCGCCGACATCGAGGGCGCGCCTCTCTCTGTTGACGAGGAGGCAGTGATCGAGGCGATCGAAGGGCTGCGGCTCACGGTGCGCGGCCTTAAGTCGCCAACCGCGGGGAAGCCACCCCCACGGATTTCAGCGACGCCGACCTCGCCCAAGTAGAATGAATTTTTCCGAGTGAATAGAGCGCTCGATGACCGACACGCCGGTGAGGAGCCGAGCAAGGCTCGAATTGTGGCTGGGCGCATTCGTCGGTTTCCATCGGCCGGGAGTCGAAGAGGTCCGCCGGCTGGATGCGGTCTCGAAGTTCCTCTACGCCGCGCGCAGCATCATCCTCGTCATCTCCGCGCAGGCGGCGATCCTCGCCGGGCTGATCGCGGCGGCTGAGCGGCGTTTCGAGTGGCTCGCGTTCCTGCTGGTACTCGTCGGCTTCGTCGTCGCGCACATGATCAGCAACCTGAGCAACGACTATTTCGGCTTCAAGCGCGGGCACGACACGCCGGACTCGCCGCGCATGCGCTACACGGTGCATCCGCTCGCCAGCGGCGTGCTGGAGCCGCGCACGCTCGCGACCGGGCTCGCCTTGCTCGCCGTGATCGGAACCGCGATCACGGCTTATTTCATTGCGGAGCGCGGCTGGGTTGCGGTCGCGTTCGCCGCAGCGGGCATCACGCTGATGTTGCTCTACGACGCGTCGCCGGTGCCGCTGAAGAGCATCGGCCTGGGCGAGCTGGCCGTGTTCCTGGTGTGGGGTCCGCTGATGGTGGGCGGCGGCCACGCCGTGGTCAGCGGCCACGTATCGAGCGCGGCGCTGTACGCATCCGTTCCGTACGGACTGGGCGTGATGTCGATCCTGACGGGAAAGCACATCGACCAGATGGCGTTCGACGCGAGCAAGGGCAATAGAACCCTGCCGGTGCTGCTCGGCGAGCGCGGCGCCCGGTTTGTGAACCGCGCGGCCATCGCATTCATGTACATCGTCATCACAGCGCTCATCGCTTTCGGTCAACTCACGCCCTTCGCTGCGATTGTCGCGCTGGCGCTGCCGCGCGCCTGGCGCGCAGGGTCGGTCCTGAGCGCGCCGCGTCCCGAAGCGCCGCCCGCGGGCTACGTCGGCTGGCCGCTCTGGTATCACCGGGTCTGCCTCGAGCACAACCGCCGGTTCGGCTGGCTCTACATTTTGGGTTTGGCTGCCGGGGCGCTGTGGCCCGCCGTGCGCCCATGAGCGCGAGCGTTCGCGGCACGCAGAAATCGCGGCGCCGCTTCATCTGTGGGCTTGCGGGCGTTGCTGCGGCCCCGCTCCTGCCGCTGCGAAGCAGCGCACAAAGTAATCGCGAGCCCGCTGTGGTGCAGGCACGCCTGGTGGCTTCGGCAGGGAACGTTCAACTCGTGCCCGACAAGTATCCGGCCACCGGCGTCTGGGCCTATAACGCGTCGGTGCCCGGGCCCGTCCTGCGCGTGCGCCAGGGCGACCGGTTGCGCGTACTCGTGCAGAACGGCCTGTCGGAAACCACCACCGTGCACTGGCATGGCGTGCGCCTGCCGAACGCGATGGATGGTGTGCCCTACATTACGCAGCCACCGATCGAGCCCGAGCGTGACTTCACGTACGAGTTCGCGCCGCCCGACGCCGGGACTTTCTTCTATCACCCGCACCAGCGCGGCTACGAGCAGGTGGGGCGTGGCCTCGCCGGCGCGCTGATCGTGGAGGAGCGCGAGCCGCTTGCGGTCGATCGCGACGTGCTCTGGGTGCTCGGCGACTGGCGCCTGAACGGCGATGCGTCCATCAACGGCAACTTTGGCAATTTCATGGACCTGAGCCACGCCGGCCGCATCGGCAATACGGTGACCATCAATGGCCGCGTGCCGGAGGGATTCCGTGTTCGCGCCGGGGAACGCATACGCCTTCGCCTGGTCAATGCCGCCTCGGCTCGCGCGTTCGCTCTCGAGTTTCGCGGCCACCGTCCCTGGGTGATCGCGCTCGATGGGCAGCCGGTCGAACCGCATCAGCCGGCGGGCGGCGCCGTGGTGCTCGGCCCGGCAATGCGCGCCGACCTGATACTCGACATGGAAGCGGCGCCGGGCAGCCGCCACGCCGTGCACGACGGCTTCTACCGCCGCCTGGCCTATGAACTGACCGACCTGGAGTACAGCGATGAGGCGCCGCTGCGTACGCGGGCGGGCGACCCACCGCGCCTGGCGGCGAATCCGCTGACCGAGCCGGATGTGCGCGGCGCCGAGCGCCACGACATCGTGTTTACCGGCGGCATGATGGGCAACATGCGCGGCCTGGCACGGGGCATGGCCTGGGCCGTGAACGGCATCGCCAATGGCTGTGGCGACAGCGGCCTGCCGTTCGAGCCGCTGCTCGTCCTGCGCCAGGGGCGCAGTTATGTGCTGCGCCTGGTGAACGACACCTTGTGGCATCACCCGATCCATCTGCACGGGCACTCGTTTCGAGTCATCTCGCGCAACGGCAATCCGACCCGGCACCGCGAGTGGCTCGATACGGTGATGCTCGATCCGCGCGAGCGCGCGGAAATCGCATTCGTCGCCGACAACCCCGGCGACTGGATGTTCCACTGCCACGTGCTCGAGCACCAGGCGAGCGGCATGATGGCCTGCGTTCGCGTGAGCTGAGGCCATGAACAAATGGCAGGCGAGCGCTGCGCTGACGATGGCGTTGAGCGCCGTGATAATCGCTGGATGCGAAAAGGCGCCGGCGCCCGGAAGCGGTCGGCAATCCATACCGGACGCCGCCGCGTGGATTGCACGCGGCGCCGGCGTTTATGCGCAGCATTGTGCCAGCTGCCACGGCGCGAAGCTCGAAGGGCAGCCCGAATGGCGCCGGCGGTTGCCGAATGGCCGCCTGCCCGCACCGCCGCACGACGAGTCCGGGCACACTTGGCATCACCCGGACGAGGTGCTCTTTGCCATCACCAGGAACGGTCTGCTGCCGCCGTATGCCCCGAAGGACTACGCCACGGACATGCCGGCCTATGCCGGCACGCTCGCCGATGACGAAATCTGGGCAGCGCTCGCTTTCATCAAATCGCACTGGAAAGCGAGCGAGATACTTGCTGCGCGCGCGCAGATGATGCGCGACCGGCAGCCTAGGTGAAGATCAGCCGCAGCAGCTGCGCTCCATCTGCTTAGGCGGGCAGGGAGCGCTGCCGTAGCTGCAGAAAACGCAGCAGTCGCCTTGCTTGGGTTTCACGCGCAGCCCGCAGGCGGGGCATGACCAGAAGAACAGGCACGAATCGGTCGGCATATTTTCGGTCGAACGCTCGCCGCATCCCGGGCAGGTGAGCGTGCTCTCGAGAACCGCGGCGCTCATGGCGTCCTCGGCGTCGCCGGGTGGCCGGCGTCGCTTATCGCTTGCGCGAGGCGCGCGGGCTCGGCGGCGCTCGCTGCTGCCGCAAGCGCCAACAGCGCGCTAGCCAAGAAGGTACGGGACATAGAAGGGCGCGAGCAGCACCGCCTTGGCGGTGACGAGGGTGATCCAGAACGCGATGCGCTGATTTCGGCGCGTGGCGGGCGCTGCGCATTCCGCGCCCGGGGCGCAGGGCGCGGGCCGGAGGTAGAGGCGATAGAACGCGTAGCCAAACGCGGCGGCCGCGAGGCCGATGAACAGCCACTGAAACCGCTCGAGCGCACGCAGCTGGGCGATCCAGGCGCCGCCGAAGCCCAGCGAGACGAGCACGAGCGGCAGGACGCAGCAGGTGGAGGCGCCGAGCGCGGAAGCGGCGCCGGCCGCGATGGAGGCCGTTTCGGGGGCCGGTTTTTGCATGCAGGGAGTCTAAACTCCGTACTCAGGTACGGGGTCAAGCGGGCCAGGAGGGCGCATGAAGGCGATGACCATCGGCAAGCTGGCGCAAAGCGCCGGCGTCAACGTGGAAACGATCCGTTATTACCAGCGGCTGAAGCTGCTCGAGGAGCCTGCAAAGCCCCTGGGAGGCGTGCGGCGCTACTCTGAGACTGCTGTCGCGCGGGTGCGATTCATCAGGCGGGCCCAGGAGCTGGGATTCTCGCTCGCCGAGATACAGCGCCTGCTGCGGCTGGGCGACCCGCAGAGCTGCGGCGAGGCGCGCGCCCTCGCTTCCGAAAAACTGACGCTGGTGGAATCGCGTGTTGCCGATCTGCAGCGTTTGCGCGGCGTGCTCAAGGAACTCATCGGTCGTTGCGACCAGCGAAGAGGCAGAGTCGCCTGTCCGATCATCGAGAGCCTCGCCAAGCAGGGCTGAAGCAGTCAGCGAACCGGCTGCAGCAATCCGTTCGCGGTCGCCGTGTCGCGCAGCCGGGCACACTGCGTCCCTGACAGGTAATTGTTCTGCGGCGCGGTGTCCTCGCGCATCAGGTTGCCGGGCTCCACCGAATGCTCGCCGCTGTCCATCAGCACGTGCGCAAGCTCGTGCGCGAGCACGATGTCGAGATCGCGCGCGCCGCGCACCACCCAGACTGTGTCCTTCAGCTCAGGCCGTGTGCCGCTGTTGCCGCGGCCGATGGCTTCGGCATCGAAGGCCGGTTGCTGGCGCGTATCGGCGACGAAGTAGATCGTCGGCTTGCCCAGGGGCAACGCGCTCGCCAGCTCGCGCGAGTCCGGCGTATGAAAGTCGTGGAAGCGGGCCGGGGCGGCAAGCAGTACGAGTTCCGCCTTCGTGATCGCCACGCCGCACTGCTCAAGGAGCCGGGCGCTTTTTCGTAGCGCCGAACGAATCACTTCCGGTGTCCAGCCGCCCTCGAAGTAGGCAAGCACCAGACTGAGATGGTGCGAAGGCCGCGCCGTGCCGCGCTCGAGCGCGAGCTCACGCCGATCGCGGATGGCGATCGAATCTTCGGCCTGCGCGGGCGCGCACAGGGCGGGGAGCAGGAAGACGAGGAGCGTTCGTAGCAGGCGATTCACCTTCCGCTACCGCCCTGGTGTTTGTGACGGTGGTGCAGATCCGGATAGTGCGGGTGGGAATGGGACATTGCTTCATGCCGGTGCGGATGCACGTGCGGCTCGCGGCCGTCCCATGGGAAATCATGCCCGTGCTGGTGATGCGCGTCGTGCACGTGCTCGTGCGCGTGCTCCAGCGCCTCGTGCGCGTGCAGGTGCTCATGACGCTCCGAGAGATGCAGCCATACGCCAAGCGCCATCAATGCAGCGGCGATCCAGAAGGCGATCCCCGGGCGCTCGCCCAGCATGGCAATGGCGAGCACCGCGCCGAAGAACGGCGCCACGGAGAAATAGGCGCCCGTACGCGCCGTGCCGAGGTTCCTCAGGGCAACGATGAACAACGCGAGGCTCACGCCATAGCCGAGAAACCCAAGAACTCCGGCGCCGACCCAGCCTGAAGCGGCGGGAAACGGCGCGCCCAGAGCCCAGGCGAGCGCGAGGTTCACTGCGCCCGCGGCCAGCCCCTTCAGGCAGGCGAGCGTCGCCGCGTCGCCGCCGGAGACGCGGCGCGTGAGGTTGTTGTCGATCGCCCAGGCGAGGCAGGCGGCGGCGACGAGGAGC